>JBILUU010000162.1:0-6588 GCA_044370815.1 Bacteroidia bacterium | reverse complement strand
CTAATTGCGGCATTAAACATTGCCTATTTATTTTTTGGTTGTAATAAAAAATAATTGCAATTGGCATACTCTCAATTGTAGTATAGCAAATTGTTAATTTAACCCAAATTCCGCATTAGAAAATGCGGAATCGCTATAACAGCTGTAATTCAATCCATTGGTTCAATGGATTGAAAACACCTGCTAAGCGGGATTGCCCTCATAAAATCACTAGTGCGTTACATGCGTAACTTCTACTGATTAATTCGGGTTTAACGATATTATAAAAAATAGAAATTACATTTGGCGGCTGTTTTCAGCTTGATATATGCAAAATAATTTCGCCCTCATTAGAAAAAATATTGAAAAACAAATTGTCATTAACGATGATGAGTTCAGGTTTTTTAGTGACTTTTTATTAGAGAAAAAAATATCAAAAAGAGATTTATTTTTAAAAGAAGGTGAAGTTTGTAATTACACGGGATTTGTAAATACAGGCTGTTTTAGAACCTTTACCAGAGATGATGAAGGAAACGAAAATGTAACGCGTTTTGCCATTGAAGATTATTGGATTGGTGATTTGTATAGTTACCTTACCGGTGATGTATCGGCCTATAATATTGAAGCTACTTTAGATTCAACGGTGTTGATGATTCATAAGAATGATATGGAAAAAGTGTATGAAAAAGTGCCCAAATTTGAACGTTTTTTTAGAATTATTGTGCAGCGCGGTTATATTGCTCTAGAAAAAAGATTTAGCATTGATTTAAATAGTAGCGCGCTTCAAAAATATGAAAACCTTTTGCAAAAATTTAATGATATTGAATTAAGAGTTTCACAAAAACATATTGCATCTTACCTTGGTATTACACCTGAATCTTTGAGTAGGATTAAAAAGAAAGCGTATAAGAAATAATTTCTCAATAATTAAATGCCTCACAGTTGTTATCTATAAATACAGAATCTGAGTGTTCTACCCATACAGTGCCTAATTGAAAATACTTATACTTTAAAAAACATTTGTATCGGCCGCCTGGCACATTTAAAAAAACTTTTGGTTCATAGATGTCTTCGCACTCCGATGATGAGCTATTCATTCCATATTCTTTTTCGTAAAAAATCGAGTCTTCATAATACTTTCCATCATACCGTGTGCCTTTTACCCATAAGCTAATGTCGGCATGTGCAACAGTATTATTTCCCCAATAATTCTTTATAATTCCGGGCAGTGCATATACTACAAGTTTTCTTTGGGTAGTAACTAATTTTCCAAGGCGCATTTTAGCACTATATTTTAGGGTATAAATGCCTTTAGCAGGAAATTTATAGGTACCAGCGGAAACATTCGACAAAATAGTATTTGTTTCCAGTACTTTCCACTCTTCTTCTTTCACTTTAAAATCCACATTCACCGAAAACCTTACTGCTTGATTCACAAAAATGGTATCTGTGTCCAATGAAATTACAAGGTCATTTTTCTTTTTGCACGAAAAAACAAATAAAAGAGCAATGCCGAAAAATAATACAAATACGGAATTGAAAATTTTCATAGTTTATACCAAAGATAAACTATTTAAAGATATCCTACAGTAAATCGGGTAAACTTCTTACCCCTTATTTAGTCTTTGTTTCATCACTTTCACCAATTGCAATGCCTCTTCTTCGGTTAGTTGTAATCCCAATGCTTCTTCCTTGCCCTTGTAATCAAACAATACAGTTTCGTATCCCATATTCCAATACAGGGGCTGAACCCTGGCGATAACCTTTTTATCCTTAAAATCTACTGTTCTAATGTTTTTAATTTCTGCACGCTCGTACACCTTGTCAATCCCTCTCCCATTAATGTCTCTTCTAAAGGTAAAACCGCTTTCGCTGAATTGTAAAATCTCCTTTCCCTTTCTTCTGTAGCTGAGCAATACACTTGCCTTGTATTCAAAATAAGCCCAAAATGCCATCCATACAGCATACCATACCTTTACATCGCGCGAGGTGGGCACAAAAAATTGTGTAAAAACAATCATCCCACTGATGGTCCAGAGTATAAACCACACAATCAAAATTTTCAGTTTTGTTGCATCTGCAATACTTGGTATTTCCAAAGTTTTTCTATCGCTACTGAGTTGAATTCTATTCATAAGGTGTATAAAAAATTAACGGGAACAAAGTTAATTGTTCCCGTTAGATGGCTTGATATTTTATTTTAATTAACTACCACAAGCTTCACATGCCTCAGGATTATCCAAAGAACATGCTATCTGCTCAATAGCTAAATCGTGTGAGTGCTCTCCACCATTAATTGGCGTAAATTGCTCTTCTGCTTGTTTCTCTACTGTAAACTTGATAGCATCTGTTGCTGCCTTTGTTCTTAAGTAATACATGCCTGTTTTGAGGCCTCTTTCCCATGCATAGAAATGCATTGATGTAAGTTTGGCAAAGTTGGCATCCTGTATAAACAAGTTGAGCGATTGCGACTGACAAATGTAGGCACCTCTGTCGGCAGCCATATCAATGATTGATTTTTGTTTGATTTCCCAAACGGTTTTGTAAAGCTCTTTAATATTGTCCGGAATTTCTTTAATAGACTGCACAGAACCGTTATTAGCAATAATCTGATTCTTCAAACGGTCATTCCATATACCTAGTTTCACAAGGTCTTTCAATAAATGCTTATTCACAATCACAAATTCTCCGCTTAATACCCTGCGCGAATAAATGTTTGAGGTGTATGGCTCAAAACACTCGTTGTTACCTAATATTTGTGATGTTGACGCTGTTGGCATTGGCGCAACTAACAGCGAGTTACGAACCCCATATTTACTAATTTCTTCACGCAAAATATCCCACTCCCATCTGTTGCTTGGTGCCACTCCCCACAGGTCGAATTGGAATTGTCCTTTTGATATAGGCGAGCCCTTGTATGTTTCATACGCTCCTAATTCCTTGGCCAAATCTTTGGAAGCCGTTAAAGCTGCGTAGTAAATTGTTTCAAAAATATCTTTATTCATTTGACGAGCTTCTGCACTGTCAAATGCCATACGCAGCATAATAAACACATCTGCAAGTCCTTGCACACCAAGCCCAATAGGACGATGACGCAAATTGCTATTGCGTGCCTCAGGCACCGGATAGTAATTTCTGTCGATAATTTTATTCAAATTCTTTGTAGCCACATAGGTTACATCAAACAATTTTTCATGATTGAATTTACCATCCTCTACAAATCTTGGCAAGGCCAATGAAGCCAAGTTACATACCGCTACCTCATCGGCCGAGGTATACTCTAATATTTCAGTACAAAGGTTAGATGACTTGATTGTTCCGAGGTTCTTTTGATTTGATTTCTCGTTGCAGGCATCTTTGTAAAGCATGTAAGGATTACCTGTTTCGATTTGAGAATCAAGAATAGCAAACCATAACTCTTGCGCCTTCACCGTCTTTCTTGCCTTGCCTTCGCTTTCGTATTTGGTGTATAGGGCCTCGAAAGCTGCTCCATAGGTGTCGCTTAATCCGGGACACTCGTTAGGGCACATCAATGACCACTCGCCATTGTCTTTCACACGCTTCATGAATAAGTCCGGAATCCACAACGCAGTGAATAAATCCCGTGCTCTTATTTCTTCTTTACCTACATTCTTTCTCAAATCTAAGAACTCAAAAATATCGGCATGCCAAGGTTCCAAATAAATAGCAAAACTTCCTTTGCGTTTACCACCACCTTGGTCAACATAACGTGCGGTATCATTAAAAACACGCAACATTGGAACAATACCGTTTGAGGTTCCGTTTGTTCCTCTGATGTATGAACCTGTTGCTCTAATGTTGTGTATGCTCAACCCAATACCACCTGCACTTTGCGATATTTTAGCACATTGCTTTAAAGTATCATAAATACCATCAATGCTATCATCTTTCATGGTTAATAAAAAGCATGAAGACATTTGTGGCTTTGGTGTACCAGCATTAAAAAGGGTTGGTGTGGCATGAGTAAACCAACGCTCACTCATGAGATTGTATGTTTGAATAGCAGCCTCAATATCTTCTTTATGAATACCCACAGCCACGCGCATCAACATGTGCTGAGGGCGCTCGGCTACTTTACCGTTCAAACGCAGCAAGTAAGATCGCTCCAAAGTTTTAAACCCAAAATAATCGTATCCAAAATCGCGGTCATAGATAATTGTTGAATCTAAAATTTGTGCATTTTTTTGGATGATTTCATAAACATCATCGGCAATGAGTGGAGCATGCAATCCTGTTTTAGGATCAACAAAATTGTACAAGGCATCCATCGTTTTAGAGAACGACTTGTTGGTGCTCTTGTGCAGGTTACTCACAGCAATGCGCGATGCTAAAAGTGCATAATCAGGATGAGTGGTGGTAAGCGATGCAGCTATTTCGGCTGCCAAATTATCGAGCTCATGCGTAGTTACACCGGCATAAATTCCTTCAATCACTTTCATGGCAACACTTACCGGATTCACATGGTTAGGGTCTAATCCGTAGCATAATTTTTGAACGCGTGCAGTAATCTTGTCAAATTTTACTGACTCTTTGTTGCCGTCTCTTTTTAATACAAACATGTTTAATTATCGTTTTTTTCTGTTATAAATTATTTTTATTATTAGAAATCCTCTTCCAAGGAGAACACATTAGTGTCCTTTGTTCCCATCACGCCACTCTTTTGATACTCTGCAACACGCTTTTCAAAGAAGTTGGTTTTGCCTTGTAAGGATATTAACTCCATAAAGTCAAAAGGATTGGTAGCATTGTAAACCTTACCGCAATTGAGCGCCACCAACAAACGGTCGGCAACAAACTCGATATATTGACACATCATATCGGCATTCATTCCAATCAATCTCACCGGCAAAGCTTCTGTCACAAATTCCTTTTCAATGCTTACTGCATCGGTAATGATTTGTTTTACTTTTTCTTTGGGCAATTGATTTACCAACTGACTATAAAGCAAACATGCAAAATCACAGTGCAATCCTTCATCGCGAGAAATCAATTCATTACTGAACGTAAGACCAGGCATAAGTCCTCTTTTCTTGAGCCAAAATATGCTGCAGAAACTACCTGAGAAAAATATACCCTCAACGGCTGCAAAAGCAATAAGTCTTTCGGCAAAGCCACCATTGCTAATCCATTTCAATGCCCACTCAGCTTTGTGTTTTACTGCGGGAATAGTTTCTATGGCATGAAACAATTTATCTTTTTCTTGAGGATCTTTGATATAGGTATCAATGAGTAAGGAATATGTTTCTGAATGTATGTTTTCTATCATGATTTGGTATCCGTAGAAACAACGTGCTTCCGGATATTGCACCTCGTTCATGAAGTTAATGGCGAGGTTCTCATTCACGATACCATCGCTAGCTGCAAAAAACGCTAATACGTGTTTAATGAAGTGACGCTCATCATTGTTGAGTTTGTCTGCCCAATCCTGCATATCGCTCGAAAGGTCTATTTCTTCTGCTGTCCAGAAACTGGCTTCAGCTTTCTTATACATTTCCCATATATCATTATGCTTGATGGGGAACAGCACAAATCTGTCTTTATTCTCTTGTAAAATCGGTTCTGTTGACATATTTCTTTAAGTTTATTAATTCAAACAGGTAGGCGTTTCATTTCGCATGAATTACTAGGCTGTTTTGAGGTCAACAAATTTTCCTCAAAAAAACGGGCTTCACAAGTTGAAAGGATTAACAATCATTTGAAGTTATAAACACTGCAGGAAAACCGCATCATACAAGGGTTTTAAACACACCCAAAATTTATACCTTTAATATCAACAAAAAAGTGTTACTATTTTGTAAATAATTGAATTGTTTTTGTTAGCAACAAATTTTGAAATCCAAATGATTTTTTTTAAGAGCCTATATTGCTCATTCATCAAAAAATTAATGAAGTATACTTTATTTCATTTAAACAGTTGCGGGATGATAGCCAGCAATAGTTTCCTTTACTTTTTCCATGAGCCACATAGGAGTTGAGGTTGCCCCGCAAATCCCCACAGATTGTGCATTATCGAACCATTCTTCTTTTAACTCGGCAGGCTCTGATATGAAATAAGAGAGCGGATTTTCGGACTTGCAAGTATCAAACAATGCCTTTCCGTTGGAGCTTTTTTGACCACTCACAAAAATAATAACATCGTGCTCTTTGGAAAAAACTTTGAGCTGAGGTTCACGATTACTTACCTGTCTGCATAAGGTATCATTGGCTTCAAAAGATAATTTTGCATCGCCACCGGCCGCTTGTATACGCTTTTCTATTTGCTGTTTGATGTTTAAAAATCCTTTGGTGCTTTTGGTGGTTTGAGAAAACAGTTGTATTGGTTTTGAAAAATCTATTTTATCTAAATCGGCCTCGGTCATCACTACAATTGCCTTCCCATCGGTTTGACCGACAAGACCGTTTACTTCTGCATGCCCTTCTTTTCCATATATAACCAATTGTCCGCCCACTTCCTCAGCATCGCTATATCCTCCTCTGACACGGTTTTGAAGTTTTAGCACAACCGGACAAGATGCATCTATTAATTCAATATTATTTTGAGCGGCAGTTAAGTATGTTGAGGGCGGCTCACCATGCGCTCTAATTAAC
>JBILUU010000161.1:0-6591 GCA_044370815.1 Bacteroidia bacterium | reverse complement strand
AATTGATACCATTCCTAAAGGTTTAAATTTGATATACAACCCAGGAGTGGTTGATACATTGGCGCCACAAACCATCACTTATACTAAAAGTATTTTCTCCTCACATTTGTTGGTTCCTAAAAACATGGAACCGCGGGCAATCGTTAAAGATGGTCAAAATTGGATTGCGCTTTTAATTGTTGCCATCATGTTGCTTTTGGGCGTGTTAAGAGTGTTTTACCAGAAAAAATTTACCTTGTTCCTCAGTGCTGCTGTGAGTAAAAGGTTCAGCAATCAATTAATTAGGGAGGAAAATGCGCTCACACAAGGTACGTCTGTGATGCTTACCATTATCTTTTTTCTGGCAGTTTCATTGTTCTTTTATTTGTCTTTAGACGATTTGAACATCAAGATGGGTGTGGTTAACGACATTCAACAATTCATCATTATACTTACCGCTTGTATTGGTTTCTACTTTTTAAAAATATTTCTGCACAAATTAAGTGGCTACATTTTTAAAGTTTACAAAGAAACCGATGAATATATTTTTAATCAGTTTATTGTCATTCAGGTATCAGGGCTTTTACTTGTGCTTTGGTGTGTACTGATGAGTTATTGTAGCGATATTAATAAACAATATGTAGTATTCATAGGCTTTTCAACCTTGTTGTTGTCTTTTATTGTTAGAATGATAAAGAGTTTGGGAATATCAAATATGGGCAGTTATTCTCCTATTTATATTTTTTTATATCTTTGCAGCCTTGAAATTTTACCGTTAATAATTATCATCAAGTTGGTTTTGGTTTAATTATTTACCGATATATCTGAGAAGTACTAATTTATTAATACACAGAAAATTGAAGGCTAAAAATATATTGGTTTCGAAAAAAAACACTGTACAAAAGAGCAACAAGGTTGCTACGGTGGCGAAAGCGCCCTCAAAAAAAACTACAACAAAGGTAGCTGCTCCCAAAAAAAGTGCAGCAGTAAAAGCCAAACCTGCAGTTAAGGCCAAGCCACTTGCAAAAAGTAGCCCGGTGAAAAAAACCTCCAACAAATCAAAAGCAAGCTCGGCCGAAAAAGCAACGGTTGTTAAAGTTAAGAAGGCCACTGTTTCTAAAAAAGTGGTTGAAATACCGGTGGCGGCAAAGCCAAAACCATACACAGCGCAGCCAACACCTCGCAATAAAGTAAAAAGCATACTTGTAACACAGCCCAAACCTGAGGGAGAAAAATCTCCTTATTTTGATTTGGCCAAAAAATGCAACATCAAAATTGATTTCAGGGAGTTTATTCATGTTGAAGGAGTACCGGCACATGAGTTTAGAAAGAACAGAATAAACATATTGGATCACACTGCCGTTATATTTACGAGTAGAAATGCTGCCGATCACTATTTCAGAATGTGTCAAGAAATGCGTATCACTGTTCCCGAAACAATGAAGTATTTCTGCATTTCTGAGTCAACCGCCTATTACCTCCAAAAATACGTGATATTTAGAAAGCGTAAAATATTTCACGGCAAGCAGACATTTGCCGATATGATGGATGTAATTAAAAAACACAAGGATGATAAGTTTTTGTTGCCTTGCACTGATATTGCCAACGTAGAAGGTTCAGAATTGCTTGAAAAAGCTAAAATCAGTTACACAAAAGCTGTCATTTATAAAACCGTTTGCAGCGACCTCAGCGACTTAGCCAATGTAAACTATGATGTAATTGTGTTTTTCAGTCCTTCGGGTATCAAATCTTTGTTTCAAAATTTCCCTGACTTTAAACAAAACCTTACACGCATTGCTGCCTTTGGGGCAACAACTGCAAAAGCTGTTGAAGATGCCAATTTGTATGTTGATATCAAAGCGCCAAATCCTCAAGCCCCGAGCATGACTATGGCATTGGAGCAGTATGTTACTGCCGTTAACAAAGGAAAATAATCCCTCTGTTTTAGTTACTCATGAAAAATACGTTCAGCAAGCAAGAACGATTGTGCAGCACAAAACGTATTGGTGAGCTATACTTGCAGGGCGAAAGTTTTCACCTTTATCCACTAAAGTTCACTCACCTTAGGCATCAACAACCTGCCGATGCTTTCATCAATATTTTGATTTCTGCCCCCAAGCATCATTTTAAACATGCACATGACAGAAATCTCTTGAAAAGGCGTATCAGAGAGGCCTACAGATTAAACAAGCACATTATTACAGCAGCATGTGCCGACAATCAAGTATACTTAGATGTATCAATACATTATACGGCAAAAAAAAAGGAGACCTATCAAATGATTGAACAAGCCCTGAAAAATGGATTAGATAGGATTGAAAAACGCTATGCCAACAAACTAACACAAGTATGAAACAACGCTTATGAGCAAGCAAAAAATTGGTCTTTTTACAGCAGGAGCAATAGTAGTAGCCAATATGGTTGGAACCGGTGTGTTTACTAGTCTTGGCTTTCAAGCTGCCGGCTTAAGCAGCGGATTGAGCATCATGATTTTATGGATTACAGGCGGCATTGTGGCATTTACCGGGGCGCTTTGTTATGGCGAGTTGGGAGGTATGTTTCCTCAATCAGGTGGAGAGTATAATTACCTTAGCAAGATTTATCACCCTGCGTTAGGTTTTGCTGCCGGATGGATTTCTTTTACTGTAGGTTTTGCCGCGCCTGTTGCCGCAGCTGCTATGGCACTTGGCGCTTATGCCCAAGGAGTATGGGGGTTTTTAAACCCAACTTATTTAGCTGCAATTGTGGTTACCTTGGTTAGTATCATCCACTGCATTAGTGTAAGAACGGGCAGTTATTTTCAAAATTACACCACCGCATTCAAAGTTGTTGCCATGCTGTTTATCATCATCTTTGGTTTGTTACACACGCCAACAGGCGATATGGTTTTTACATACAACGCAACCGTTTCAACAGAGCTTTTGAGCCCGGCATTTGCCACTTCGTTCTTCTTTGTATCACTGGCCTATTCTGGCTGGAATGCTGCCGGCTACATTGCTTCAGATATGGATGACCCAAAAAGAAATTTGCCCAAAGCATTGCTATACGGCACCTTACTTGTTACTTTTATTTACCTTGCCATTAACTACGTTTTCATGCGCGTAACGCCTGTTGCCGAAATGAGTAACGAAAATGGCCCTGTGGTTGACATAGCCGGTGTTGCGGCTAAGCATATTTTTGGCACTGCTGGCGGAAAAATAATGAGCGGTCTAATTTCTTTTCTGCTCATCTCTACCATAAGTGCCATGATTATGGCCGGTCCGCGTGTTACGCAGCGTATGGGAAACGATCATCGTATATTCAAACTGTTTAGCCATACAAGCAGTAATGGTGTGCCAATCATTGCCATACTTACCCAATGTTTAATCAGTTTATTTTTTATCTTTTCCTCAACGTTTTCTCAGGTGGTGGTGTATATTTCATTCACCTTGAGTTTATTTAACTTTTTATCTGTAGCTGGCATCATTGTTATGCGCGTAAAACATCCCCAAATGGCAAGGCCCTACAAAGCCCCCCTTTACCCTGTTGTGCCAATACTTTTTTTAGGCATTTCGGGTTGGCTAATGTATTTTGGATTAATTTCAAATCTAAAAGAGAGTTTGTGGGGCTTCATTACCGCTTTGTCGGGGCCATTGGTTTACTTTGTTTTTACACCCAAAAAATCTGCCTCATGATGCCTTTAGGGGGGTTCAACTAATTATTGTTTCTTTGCAAAAAAATAAGCATGGCACACAAGGCAGGATTTGTAAATATAATAGGTAAACCCAATGCAGGTAAATCCACTTTGATGAATTTACTTGTTGGAGAAAAACTCAGCATTATTACCTCAAAGGCACAAACCACCCGTCACCGAATTTTAGGAATAGTAAGCACCGAAGAGCACCAAATTGTTTTTTCGGACACACCGGGGATACTTACCCCTCATTATAAAATGCATGAGGCCATGATGAAGTTTGTGTATACTGCACTGTCTGATGCCGATGTGTTGTTGTTGATTATTGATGTTACAAGCAAAGATGAACTGGAAGAGGAGTTGCTGGATAAGTTAAAAAAATCGGGCAGTAAGATTGTTGTATTGCTCAATAAAATTGACCTCATTAAGCCCGAAGAGCTTGAAACAATTAGTGAGTCATGGTCGACAAAGCTACCCGAGGCCGAGCTTATTCCAATTTCGGCACTTGAAAATTTTAATGTTGACTATCTCACCAAGCGCATTGTGGCGCTTTTGCCGAACTCACCGGCATTTTACGATAAAGACCAACTTACAGATAAGCCCGAAAAGTTCTTCGTGAGCGAAATTATACGAGAAAAAATTCTGCTCAACTATGAGAAAGAAATCCCTTACAGCTGTGAGGTATATGTCGAAAGTTTTAAAGATGAGCCCACAATTTTAAAAATAAGGGCAGTTATATTTGTTTCAAGAGAATCGCAAAAAGGGATATTAATTGGCCACAAGGGAGCAGGATTAAAACGTGTGGGCACTCAAGCGCGTATTGATATTGAAAAGTTTTTCGATAAAAAAGTTTTTCTTGAATTGTTTGTAAAAGTAAAAAAAGACTGGCGCAACAATGATTACATGTTACGCCAGTTTGGATACGAAGAATAGCAAATTAAAAAGTTTTTATTTTCTAGAAATTAATTCTTACCGTACCAAAAATATTTCTTCCTGCCCCGTTAATTCCGCTGGCAAAAACACGATATTGGGTATCTAGTAAATTGTCTACTCCTGTTTGTATGGTAAAATTACGATTGATGCTATAGCTTAATCTAAGATTGATGGTGTACCATGCCGGCATGCCTTCAGCAGGAGCATATTGTGGATTGTCCTCCCCTATTAAATTATAATCTTTTATTCGTTTCCACCCGTTAAACATCACAAAGCTTTCGGCCTCAAACTTTTTTGTAAAGTATTTTACAGCAAACCTCCCGAAAAGTGGGGATATATGGTCGAGCGGATAATCAGTGGTGTCAGTGTTGATTCTACCATACGTGTAGGTGGCCCCACCGGTAATATTGAAATGATTAAACAAAGTAACGAAAAGGTTGCTCGTTGCCCCATAAAGGTAGGCCGACTGATTATTTTGAATGGAAAACACTTTACTCATAACATCATCATATAACACTGAATCCTCACCGTTGAAGGTGGTTGGTCCGGAAGAAAGTGCATCGTCAAAAAAGGTATAATAAATAATGTTTTCCCATCTTACAGCTTTGCCAAACACCTTTGTTATTTGCAAATCGGCATTATAGGTTTTCTCGGGCTTTAGAGATGGATTGGGTACCACCAATCTGCCCGGAGCGCTTTCAAAAACCTTTGTCATATCATCAACATTTGGTGCCCTATAACCGGTGCTGCCCATCAAACTTATCTTCCATTTGTCGTTTGGCAGATATACCAGCCCTAAATTACCGCTAAGGGCCGTATACTTTTGATTGATGGCGTCAAAAGGGAATGGGAAAAATTCCTTTGATTGAAACCGGCTATTTAATGCGATGTATGCCAATCGAATGCCATCATTCAAAAATAGCTTTTCTTTGATTTGATAGGTGTTTGTGGCATAAAGTGCTACATTGTACATTTCATTACTTCCATCGGGATAACGAGTAGCAATGGGGGCTTTAACACCTGTATTAATGTTGGTAGCGAATGCCGTTGAGTTCACTGTATTGTACTGCGCATCAATACCCACCCTTGTATCCGACTTTTCTTTTTTACGTTGGAAGTCTGCATTCAATCCATATACCTCAACATTTTCGATTCTACTATTTCTGTTGCTTGAATTGAAATTTCTGCTGTGCCTGCTCTCCTCTATGTTTTGATAACTCAAATTGGTATTAATGGCATTAAAGAAACCATTAAGATTTTTTGCATTCAAATTATAAATACCCATGATACGTAATTGTGGTCCGTAATACCACTCGGCTGAATTCAAACCTGTTCCTTTGGGGTCGGTAAGTCTGTCATAGCGTGGCACATCATTACTGTTGCTGTATTGGAAATTAAGTGTGTGCGTAATTTTGTCGTTTTGCTTGAAGCTGAATTTTTGGAGTAAATCATGTTGCTGATAACCCGAAAATTTTTGCAAGTATTTGTTGCTGTTGGCCACAAGGGAGTCTCTGCCATCGAAACGCTGCACATAAAAGTTTCGCTCACCAAAACCTGCTTTGTAGAATGGGTTTTTTGATTTTCCCATCATTAGGTCTCCAAATTCACTAAATGTAAATGAGGTAAGCGAGGCAAACTTTTTTGTTCCAATGTTAAAGTTAATGTGTCCTGTTTTTTCATTGTTAACACTTCCGTAGCGGGTAAACACACCTCCTGAGGTGTGCACTTTTTCACCTTCTTTGGCAAACACAGGATTTTTACTGTAAAAAGCCACCACTCCTCCAAGGGCATCACTCCCATATACGGTTGACGAAGGCCCAAAAAGCACTTCAACCCTATCGAGCATGTTTTGATCAACGGTAATAGAATTTTGTAAGTGCCCTGACCTGTAAATTAAATTATTCATCCTTACCCCATCTACCACCAATAGAACCCTGCTTGCTTCGAAGCCTCGTATCATAATACTTCCACCACCCTGTTGGCTTTTTTGCACATTTACGTGCCCC
>JBILUU010000160.1:0-6594 GCA_044370815.1 Bacteroidia bacterium | reverse complement strand
TTTCATGAATAAAACTAATTTTGTGGGCCATTAATTCATCCTATGTATTATAAGTCAACCACTGTAGGTATTCTTGGAGGCGGTCAATTAGGAAAGATGCTTATTCAAGAAGCAGTTAATCTTAACCTTGAGTTATTTGTGCTTGATCCTGATCAGGAAGCGCCTTGTAAGCATCTTGTAGCGCATTTTACTTGCGGAAGCTTACTCGATTATGATGTGGTATATCATTTTGGCAAACAGGTTGAAATTCTTACCATAGAAATTGAGCATGTAAATGTAGAGGCGCTGTTTCAACTTGAGCAAGAAGGGGTTAAAGTTTACCCTCAACCGCAGGTGTTAAAAATGGTGCAAGACAAGGGGGCACAAAAATTATTTTATCAAACACATGATATTCCAACTGCTCCATTTTTTTTAGCCGAAAATAAATTGGATGCGCTCAAAATATGGGAGGAGCAAGGAAAAGCATTTATGCAAAAGTTGCGCAAAGGGGGCTATGATGGCAAGGGGGTTAGCAAATTGAGTAACCAAAATCAATTGATGAATGCCTTTGATGCGCCTTGTGTGATGGAAAAATTGATTGACTTTAAAAAAGAAATTGCAGTAATTGTTGGTCGCAATGCTAAAGGAGAAACAGCGGTTTATGAGGTGGTGGAAATGGATTTTAACCCCGAGCAAAATTTAGTGGAGTTTTTACAAATGCCGGCATCGGTAAGCCAAAGTATAGCACTTGATGCCCAACGCATAGCGCTTAAAGTGGCCAACGATTGTGGTATAGTTGGAATATTGGCTGTTGAGATGTTTCTTACGCAAGATGATCAAATTATGGTGAATGAAATTGCTCCTCGACCGCACAATAGTGGTCATCAAACTATTGAAGCTTGTAGAACCTCACAATATGCCCAACATTTACGCATGATATTAAATTTGCCTCCCGGAAACCCTGCTTGTCACACCCCTTCAATTATGGTTAATCTTTTGGGAGAGCCCAATAAAACAGGTGAAGCAGTATATCAAGGATTGGATGAGGCCATGCAATTGCCTAACGTATATGTGCATTTGTATGGCAAAAAAATGAGTAAGCCATTCAGAAAAATGGGACATGTTACCATTTTGCACGAAAGCATGGAGGAGGCCATAAAAAATGCACGATGGGTTCAAAATAGATTAAAAGTTACATCTTTGTAAAAAATAAAATCACATGCAGGCACAAGTTGGTATCATTATGGGAAGTCAGTCGGACTGGCCGGTTATGGAAGCAGCGGCAAACATTTTGGAGGGATTTGAGATTCCTTTTGAGGTGCATATTGTTTCGGCTCACCGCACGCCCGAGCTCATGATGGAATATGCTTCAAATGCCCATACAAAGGGAATTAAAGTAATTATTGCAGGAGCAGGAGGTGCGGCTCATTTGCCAGGTATGGTGGCTTCTAAAAGTCCATTACCTGTAATTGGGGTGCCTGTAAAATCATCTAATTCTATTGATGGTTGGGATTCTGTATTATCTATTTTGCAAATGCCAAGTGGTGTACCTGTTGCAACGGTAGCGCTCAACGGTGCTGCTAATGCAGGAATTTTAGCCGCTCAAATTGTGGGTACTGCTGATGCAGAGGTGTTGAAAAAAATAGCAGCTTACAAAGCAGATTTGAAAACTAAAGTGCTCAACAGCAAATTATCATTCCCTGATTTTAAATTTAGGGTTGGGTAATGATTCATTATTTTTGAAGTACATCATGCTTGTAAATTTGTGTGTTTACAAGTTTTCCATCTTTATCAAATTCTTTCCAGGTACCGTGTTTTTTATCGTTTATATAGCTGCCTAGGATTTTAATTGTTTTTCCGTCTTCATGATATTCTTTGTGCTCTCCGTTCATTACATTTTCTTTATACATGGTTTCTGTATTGAGGGCTCCATCGGCTGCATAAAATGTTTTTTGCACACCATCAAGATTGCCTGAAACATAATTGTATTCAATACTTGTTTTGCCTTTATCGGTGTACCATTTGGTAAGCCCTTCGCGTTTATTGTTTTTGTAAACAGTTTCTTCCTGCAATTTACCATTTTGATAATACACTTTCTTTGGTCCGTTCATCACTCCATTTGTGTACTCTTGCTCCATTTCGGTTTTACCGTGGTCGAAGTACAATTTATAACTGCCATCAATTTGATCGTGCTTGTAAAAGCATTGCTTCCTAAGTTTCCCATTTTGTTTCAACTCAATGCTTAAGCCGTTTTTTAATCCTTCTTCATACTCATCTAATTTGTTGAGCATGCCATCGCCAAAATAGGTTTTAAATGCCCCTGTTTTTTTATCGTTCTTATAGCATCCTTCAATTTTGATATTGCCCGATGTTTCGCGCCAAAATCCTTGCTTTAAACCATTTTTATCTGTTTTGTTGATACTTGTATCGCTTACGGTATTTGCGTTTTTTACAGCAACAACCGAAGCGTTGTTTTGCGCAAAGGCACTAATTAAAAATAACATCAGTGAAACAGCTGAAAGTAATTTCTTCATAATCAATAAAAGTGATGAGTTATAAAAATTATTTGGAAAATCTCATTTGTATAACGCCTAAAATGGCTTCTTTAAAGATGCCTTTACTCATTTTAGATTCACCGGCAGTGCGGTCGGTAAAGGTAATAGGTACTTCTTTAATTTTAAACCCGGCTTTTATTACCTTGTACTTCATCTCAATTTGAAAAGCATATCCAATAAATTTGATGGCATCCAAGTTAATGGTTTCGAGCACCTTTCTTTTGTAGCACTTGAAACCTGCGGTGGTATCATGAATGTTAATCCATAAAATCATTCTTACATATAACGAGGCAAAGTAACTCATTAAGATGCGATCTAAAGGCCAGTTAACTACCTTGCCACCTTTGATATATCTTGAGCCAATCGACAGGTCGGCTCCAGCTGTGGCACAGGCGCTATGCAGGTGAATCAGGTCATCGGGATTATGTGAAAAATCACAATCCATCTCAAAAATATAATCAAAATTATTGGCAATGGCATACTTAAATCCGGTAATGTAGGCAGTACCTAAACCAAGTTTACCTTTTCTTTCAATCAAATGAAGTTTGCTTCCGAATTCCTGCTGCAATCGTTTGATAATATCAGCTGTGCCATCAGGTGAACCATCATCAACAATAAGCAAATCGAATGCTACAGGCAAAGAAAAAACTTTGCGTACCATGCGTTCAACGTTTTCTTTTTCGTTGTAGGTAGGTATGATAACAAGATTGCTCAATGATGCTAAGATTTGTTTTTACAAACCTATATTAATTCATCTGATTTTACAACTCAAAAAACTTCTTTTTAGGAATATTAACTAAGAATATTTACTTTTATGGATATGAAGATGCTTTTATTAGTTTTGTTTTTTATAGTTGATCAAGCGCTTGCTGCATTATTGCTGCCTATTCCTTTGTGTGCACAAAAACAATATAAAGCTACCGGAAAGGCCAGTTATTATGCCGATAAATTCAATCACAGAAGAACCACAAGCGGGGAATTGTTTTCTAATGACAGTTTAACTGCTGCGCATAAAACATTGCGCTTTGGCACTTTAGTAAAAGTTACCAATTTGTTGAATGATTCTGTAGTGATTGTGCGAATAAACGATCGGTTGCCCAAAAAATCAAGTAGAATAATTGATCTTTCTAAGGCAGCAGCGCGTAAACTTAACTTTATAAAAAGGGGTATAACACAGGTTTCTGTTGAGGAAGTTATTAAACACTAACTTTATTAACCGTCCGGTATTAATTATTTTTAGTACCGAACAAATTTATTTGAAATAAACACAGCTACCTTGGCTCACAATTTCAATTGATGAAAAAGCCCTACATAAAAATTGGTGCCAGTCATTTAGCGCTCGCACTTATACTCTGCCTCGCTATTGGCTCATGGCAATGTAAAACTGCCAAACAAAAAAAGCTGGAAAAATATTACAGCATGTTTCCTGATACAAACATTCAAAGTTTGGCATTTCAACAGGAAATTTATAACGAAGCACCTAAAAGGCGTTACGATATTTTACACACGCGCCTTGAACTGAAGTTTGATATACCTAACGCAACAGTTTTTGGGAATGCAAAAATTACTGTTAAGCCCTACTTCTACAGCACCGATAAAGTAGTTTTTGATGCAGTAGGATTCAACATTAACAATGTGTATATGGCCGATAAAGGTGTAAACAATCCCTTAAAGTATGAGTATGATGGGAAGGCAATTACCATTCAATTAGGCAAATCATACACTTCAAAAGATAAGTTGGTTATTGGTATCGATTATGAGGCCAAACCTAATGCAAATATACAATCAGGAAGTGCAGGAATACTGAGCGATAAAGGATTATACTTCATTAATAATAATGGCGAACAGCCGGATTTTCCGGTACAGGTATGGTCGCAAGGTGAAACTCAATCTAACTGCAAATGGTTTCCAACCATCGATGCTCCTAATGAACGAATGACACAAGAAGTGTTGCTGACGGTTGATAAAAAATATACCACTTTGTCAAATGGATTGCTGCTGTCTCAGATTGAAAATGCTGACGGTACGCGAACAGATTACTGGAGTCAAACCTTGCCGGCTGCCCCTTATTTAACTATGATTGCAATAGGAGAATATAGTGTAATTAAAGATAAATATAAAAATATTGAACTGAGCTACTACGTAGAACCCAAGTATGCAAAATATGCCAAGCAAATATTTGGCGATACACCCGAAATGATGGACTACTTTTCTCGATTACTAGGTGTAGAATATGCTTGGGAAAAATATGCTCAAATTGCCGTTCGCGAATATGTATCGGGCGCTATGGAAAACACCACCGCAACTATACATGGTGATGATATTCAAAGAACCGATAGAGAATTGCTGGATGAAACAGGGGCTTCGGTAATTGCACACGAGCTTTTTCATCATTGGTTCGGCAACTTGGTAACCTGTGAAAGTTGGAGCAACCTGCCACTGAATGAATCTTTTGCAAACTATTCGGAATATCTTTGGTTTGCCTATAAGTACGGTCAAGATGCTGCCGATGAGCACATATTCGAAGATTTAACTACCTATCTCAATGAGTCGGAGATGAAACAGGTAAACCTGATTCGCTACAATTACAGCGACAGAGAAGAAATGTTTGATGCACACTCCTATAGCAAAGGAGGTAGAGTATTGCATATGCTTCGTAACTATGTAGGTGATGAGGCATTTTTTGAATCGCTCAAACTGTATCTCAACAATAGAAGGTTTAATTCAGCAGAAATAGCTGATCTCAGGTTAGCTTTTGAAGAGGTTACAGGTGAGGATTTAAATTGGTTTTTTAATCAATGGTTTCTATCTTTCGGACACCCTATAATCAATGTCAGCAGCAGCTATAACGATACTTCCAAGAAAGTTATGATATGCATATCGCAGGAACAAAACACCTATGGTGCCAATAATTTCATTCTACCACTATCGGTTGATATCTACCACGGTTCCCAAAAAGAGCGACACAAAATCACTATTAAGAATAATTTCGACACCTTGTATTTTGATGTAAAATCGAGGCCCAACCTGATTGAATTTGATGCAGAGCATGTTTTATTAGGAGTAATCAATGAGGAGAAAACAGCTGATGAATGGATTTTTCAGTATAAAAACGCACCTACCTATTTTGCCAGAAGGCAAGCAGTTTTGAAGTTGTCTGCCATCAATGGAAAGCCATCTTACGAATGCTTGTTGTCTGCAAGTAAAGATAAATTCTATGGAATTAGATTATTGGCTGCTAATGGGTTGTTTGAAAATTTTGCAAAAGAAAACAACGCTCAAGTGAAGCAGGTATTGATGTTGCTGGCAACTAAAGATGAAAAATCAAAGGTGCGTGCAACTTGTTTGAGAAATTGGATGAAACTGGCAGAAAAAGATGAAAATGTGAAAGAAGTTTTGCTTAAAGCTATTGATGATAAAGCTTTTTCAGTGCAGTCAGTTGCACTGGAGCTATTATATAAAATTGACCCAGACTACGGATTTGAGTTTGCTAAGAAATTTGAAAATGAAACCAACAATGAGATGGTAACGGTCATTGCTGATATTTTTTCCGAGTTAGGTTCAGATAAGGAGAGCGAGTTCTTCGTGAGAAACATCAACAGAATTTCTGGCTTTTCCAAGTATGATTTTGTTGAACAGTATGGAAAATTTTTAATGGGCAGAAGTGATGAAGTCATCAACACCGGTGTAAAATTGCTCGAGAGAGAAGCGCGCAGCAATAACTTTTGGTTTATCAAGTTAAACGCCATCAATAAGTTGACACAGCTTGCCGATTTATATGAACAACGTGAAAAAGATTTCAAGGACAAGGCCGACAAAACTGCACAATACAAAGTGTCGGTTAGCCAAAAAGAAAGCATACGCAATCTCATCAGCGATATTAAAAAGTCAGAAAACAATTTGAATTTGATTAATATCTACAAGAATTAATTACAATGCGATTGGTATAATATTAAACCCAAATTCCAATAATGCGTTTGCATTAGAAATAAATAGCTAACATGTTTCATTGTAAAGTGGTGTTTAAAAAAAATTAATGTTGGCCTTGTGAAAATGGCGT
>JBILUU010000159.1:0-6600 GCA_044370815.1 Bacteroidia bacterium | reverse complement strand
TTGATTCGAATGGTGAAACAGTATATTTATTTTCTCCGCTGCAACAGCTGATCGATTCTTTACCAGTAAACTGTGCACAACCCGATATTAGCACCGGTTCATTTCCAGATGCTTCATCTAACACCGTCTTATTTTACACGCCTACACCGGCAGCAAGCAATAATCAATCACAGCCATACAGCTCATATCTGCTACCACCGGTGTTATCTGTCCCTTCAGGTATTTACAATACCTCAATCAGTGTAAGTATAACTAACCCCAACCCGGCAGGAACAGAAATCAGATACACGCTAAACGGTAGCGATCCTGATACATCATCTACACTTTACACGGGTATGCCTGTACAGATTTTCTTTTCCGGAGTGTTGAAAGCCAAAGCATTTTCCACCACAGCAATTCCGAGTCAAACAGCAGTTGGCAGTTATTTATTTGGCGTTGCACATACCACCCCCATTTTATCGATTGTTACTGATCCACAAAACCTTTATGGAGCATCGGGAATATTCTCTAATTGGCAATTTGATTGGGAAAAAGCCGCCTATGTAGAATACTTCGATACTGCGCAGCAACTCATCTTTTCGCAACATGCAGGCATGCAAATTGATGGTGGATTGGGTGGTAGTCGCTCTCATCCACAACACTCCTTTAGGGTTGAACTCGATGATCCTGTTTTAGGAACCGGCCCTGTAAATTATCCAATTATTCCCAACCGCCCACAACGCACCAAATATAGCAAGTTGTACCTGCGCAACGGAAGTAATTTCTTCCTTAGTTTACCGCACAAAGATGCCTCTCATACCGAAAATATGGCTGCCGAAACCAATAACTATTACTCTGCTATGCGCCCTGTAAGTGTTTATATCAATGGAAATTATTTTGGATTGTATGAATTGAGAGAAAAATTTGATACTGAATTTTTCGAAGAGATTGACAATGCAGACGCTGACTCTATCGATATCCTCACCTTAAGCGCATGGTACGGTTACATCCTCAGAGCCACAGAAGGATCTGTTGACACTTTTTACACTGCCTACAACAACTTCAATAATCTTGACCCCAACGATACCACCTACTGGGAACAAGCCGATCAATTCTTTGATATGAAATACTATAATGACTACATCATAGCCGAAACTTATGCCGGAAATATAGACTGGCCAGGTAACAATATCAAATTATATCGCTCAAATAAAACTGACTTTCGTTACAGATTTTGTGTGATCGATCTTGAGGGCTCCATGAATCCATTTGGCTTCTCAAATGCCATGGATGACCATATTGCCTATGTGCTTAATCAAGATCCTAACAATCCTTTCATTAATGTATTTATACAAAGCATTCAAAATCCTCGTTTTAAAAATTACTTCATTAACCGCTATGCCGACCTCATGAATACCAGTTATCAATACAGCCGATTATCAGCTGTAGAAAATGATTTCTTTAGCCAAATGGCCCTGGAAATGCCTAAGGAATATGCGCGTTGGGGAGATCCCAATAATATTAGTGGACAAATGAATGCGTTTGTTGATAATCATCAAACATTGCTTTCAGAATTATCTATAAGAACAGAGCAAGTTCGTAATCATATTCAAAATAATTTTTCTCTCAATGGACAAGTTGATGTTACACTTGATGTTTCTCCTGCCGGAGCCGGGAAAATAAAAATCAGCACCATTATTCCCGATAGTTTGCCTTGGACAGGAGTTTACTTCAATGGCAATCCGGTTAAAATTACAGCTATAGCCAATACCGGATACCAGTTTGCTTATTGGGAACCCAATGCTATGTTTTCAAACTTCAATACCAATCAGTCTATTGAGCTCAACATCACCAACGCCACCCTTTTTAAAGCTGTATTTGCTCCTACCAATACATTTGGTGTGCTATCAATTTCAGAGTTAAATTACAACTCAGATAGTACGAGGAACGCTGGCAATTGGATTGAGTTTCATAATTATGGCAACGCTTCACTCAATGTTTCCGGCTGGCATTTTACCGATAGCACCTTGTTTAATGATTATATCTTTCCTGCCAATACCATCATAGCTCCCAATGGCTACTTAGTGTTGGCAGATGACACTGCTCTTTTTCATGCTCAGCATCCCCAAGTCACTGTGTTGGGTCCAACAGGATTTGGATTTAGCAATGCCAGTGAAGCATTGACGGTGTTTGACGAAAATGGCACGCCTATCATCAGTATGCACTATTACGATAGTATCCCATGGCCTATTGCTGCTGATGGATTTGGCCGCACATTGGAATTAGTTAACGATACGCTCAATCCTAACATAGCGTCAAGTTGGTTTGCAGGATGCATTGGTGGTTCACCGGGTGGTCCGTATACAAACTGTACTGAGTCCATTGTATTTAGTGAAATCAATTATAAATCGCTAACAACAGCTAATGCAGGGGATTGGGTTGAAATACTTAATAAAGGCAACACCACGATTGATGTATCGGGTTGGAAATTCAGAGATGATGACGATACACACAATTTTAATATACCCACAGGCAGTATTTTATCTCCTGGGCAAAGATTGGTTTTGTTAGCCGATACTGCACTCTTCTCTTCCCGCTTCCCCTTGGTAAATAATACAGCAGGGCCGTTTGATTTCGGATTAAGCAGTAGTGGTGAAGCCATTAGATTATTCGATAACACAGGCAAACTATATCAGTCTGTTGTGTACGATGAAGCTGCACCTTGGCCACAAGGCGCTAATGGCAACGGTTTTACGCTTGAATTGGTGGACGTCAATGGTATTTTTTGTGATGCATTCAACTGGCAAAATGGCTGTCCCGAAGGTTCTCCGGGAACAGAACTAACATTACCATGTCTGCCAAATATATTGCTTGAAAACAATCTATCAGCAATGAATATTTATCCAAATCCCGGCAACGGTATTTTCAATATTCAATTGACATATGCGCAAGCAAGCAATAATGATGTAACTGCTGAAGTATTTAACTACCTGGGCGAAAGCATTTATCTGAATCGTGATGAACATGCCGGAAATAGCTTCATCATTGATATCAGTGGCGAGTCGAAAGGCATATATTTAGCAAGAATCACCATCAATGGTATTGCTGTTGAAAAAATAATTATTCTTAACTAAACACAGTCAAGTATAGTCTCACAAAAAAAATAAACCTCGTCAAAAAAATTAATTTTATACCTCTACAAAACTATTTACTGAACACTTATGAAACATATTTTATTATTACTTCTGTTATTTACCCACCACTTACTCTGCGCTCAAAACAAAGGCAATGCAGCCGACACAAAAAACAATTTGCTTAAATCAGAAACTTTCAACGGGTTAAAATTCAGAAGCATTGGGCCAGCGCTGACCTCTGGCCGTGTGGTTGACTTTGCTGTAAATCCTAAAAATCATAAAGAATATTTTGTTGCAGCAGCAGCCGGTGGTGTTTGGAAAACAATCAATGGTGGTATCACCTATGATCCTGTTTTTGAAAATGAAGGCTCTTTTTCGATAGGATGTGTAACCTATGACCCCAACAACAGCAACGTAATTTGGGTTGGCTCTGGTGAAAACAACAACCAAAGAAGCGCTTCATACGGAGATGGAATTTATAAATCTATTGATGGCGGTAAGTCATGGAAAAATATGGGATTAAAAAACTCAGAACATACCGGTATGATTAAAGTTGACCCTAAAAATTCAGATGTGGTATATGTGGCTGCTTATGGTCCGCTTTGGAGTGCAGGTGGCGACAGAGGAATTTACAAAACTGTAGATGGCGGAAAAATATGGAAGAAAATTTTAAATGTGAGTGAATATACAGGCTTCAATGAAATTCATATTGACCCTAGATATAGTAATATTTTATATGCCACTGCTCATCAAAGAAGCAGACAGGGATACTCTTTTATCAGCGGAGGTCCCGAATCAAATTTATACAGGAGTACTGATGGAGGATTAACCTGGGATACATTATCTAATGGTTTGCCAAGTGGCGATAAAGGAAGAATTGGATTAAGCATTTCACCCGTGAATCCCGACTATATTTATGCAATCATCGAAGCCTCAGGAAAATCTGGCGGTGTATTCAGGAGCACCGATCGTGGGGCAAGTTGGACAAAGATGAGCGACAACTATACTGCAGGTAATTACTATGGTGAAATATTTTGCGACCCCAAGGATGTCAACAAAGTATTTTATGTCGATTTCTGGATTATGGTGTCAACCGATGGCGGAAAAACTTTCAATAAAATTGGGGAAAAATATAAACATGTTGATAATCATGCCTTATGGATTGATCCAAACGATACCGAGCATTTGATTGCCGGCTGCGATGGTGGAATATATGAAACATATGACTATGGCGCTAATTGGGAGTTTAAAGCCAACCTGCCGGTTACACAATTTTATAAGGTAGCTGTTGATAATGCCACCCCAATTTATAACGTATATGGAGGAACACAAGATAACAACTCATTGGGTGGCCCTTCAAGAACCATCAATGCCAATGGCATTACCAATGCCGACTGGTTTTTTACACAAGAAGGTGATGGTTTTGAATCGCAGGTTGACCCCGATGATCCAAACATTGTTTACTGTCAATCGCAGTACGGTGGACTTGGTCGCTTTGATAAAAAAACAGGTGAACTGATGGATATTAAACCCATTGAAGGAGCCAATGACAAAGCATTGCGCTGGAATTGGGACAGCCCTCTCATTGTATCTACACACAAGGCCAAGCGCATATATTTTGGAGCCAATAAATTATTTAAAAGTGATGATAGAGGAAATTCGTGGACCTGTATCAGCGATGATTTATCAAGACAAATAGACAGAAATAGACTACCCATGATGGGCAAGGTTTGGAGTGTTGATGCGGTGGCAAAAAATCAATCTACAGATTTTTATGGTCAGCTTGTAAGCATCGCAGAGAGCTACTTTGATGAAAATAATTTAGTGGTTGGAACCGATGATGGATTGATACATGTGACCAAAGATGGCGGGAAAACATGGACAAAAATTGATAATATACCAGGTGTTCCTACCAACACTTATGTAAACCAAATCATTGCCTCTAAACATGATAAAAATGTTTTTTATGCCGCCTTCAATCATCACCGTTATGGCGATTTTAAGCCCTATTTATTTAAGAGCACCGATGGTGGTAAAACATGGTTGCCCAAACAAGGTGACTTACCCGCAAGAGGAAGTGTTTACACCATAGAAGAAGATCATGTGAATGCTAATTTACTGTTTGCAGGTACTGAGTTTGGATTGTTTTTTACCATTGATGGGGGCAATAAATGGATACAGTTAAAAGGCGGTTTACCAACCATTGCCATCAGAGATATTGCCATACAAAAGAGAGAAAACGACCTTGTGCTCGCTACCTTTGGTAGAGGATTTTATATTCTTGATGATTACAGTCCACTCAGAAATTTAAACAGTGATGCGCTGCAAAAATCAGCCTTAATACTGCCGGTAGAAGATGCACTTATGTATAACGAATGGCGCAAATGGGGCGGGCCGCTGAAAGGTTTCCAGGGTGAAAGTTTTTTCGCTACGCCTAATCCAACTGTAGGAGCAGTATTTACATATTACCTAAAAGAAGATATTAAAACCATTAAAGAAAAAAGACAAGCTGCCGAAAAAGAAAGAATTAAAAAAGGATTACCGGTATTTTATCCAAGCACAGATAGTCTTAGATTAGAAGATACGCAAGCTGAGCCCTATCTTTTGTTTACAATTACCGATGAAAGCAATGCAATTGTGCGTAAGTTAAAAGCACCTGCCAAAAAAGGATTAAACAGATTAGTTTGGGATTTACGTTATGCTTCACCAGGACCAATTAACTTTCATACTCCCGATCCGTCAAATCCATATGATGGTTTAGAAAATGGATATTTAGTCATGCCAGGCACTTATAAGGTTTCACTAAGTAAGTTTGAAGAGGGCATCATCACTGAGTTGGTGGCTCCTATTTCATTTAATACAAAAGTACTTTACAGCGATGCATTAGCATTATCGGAAAAAAATAAACTAACCGATTTTTGCAAAAAAGTAAGTAACCTGCGCAAGGCGGTTGGTGCGGCAGATAGCTATAAGGGTGAGCTTTCTGAAAAAATGAAATTCTTGAAAGCTGCGGTTATTGAAACACCGCAAAAACTCGATCTTTTGCCTGCACAACTTGTAGCAATTGATAAAAAACTGAATGACATTAACACTCGCTTGAATGGCGATGCAACACTTGCTAAGCGCGAATTTGAAACAACTCCGTCTATAAACAGCCGCATTGGAAGTATTGAATACACCCTTTGGGGAGTAAATGCAGCTCCCACGCAAACCTTTGTAAACAGTTTTGATATTGCTGCGTCACAATTTGATGAGGTAATGAAATTATTGCGCGAAGTTGATGAAGAAATTCTAAAGGTGGAAGCAGTATTAGAACAAAATAATGCGCCTTACACTCCAGGCAGAATGCCTATTTGGAAAAAATAAAAACTCATTGTTTGATAAAAAGTTTTAAATGAGAGGCATGCGCTATTTTTTTAGCAAGTGCCTCTCCTGCTTTGGTAAAAGGCCACACAAATAAACCCGAATTAATCAGTAGAAGTTACGT
>JBILUU010000157.1:0-6609 GCA_044370815.1 Bacteroidia bacterium | reverse complement strand
TAACGTTTTGCAGCTAAAGAAAGTTGGCGATTTTGAAGCACAAACTTTATTTTGAAAACCACATTTCAAATGTAAAACAAATTTTCATTATTAGCACAGTCCAAATACCTAAACGAATAAGTCCAAAAATCATTATAAGGGTGGCTAAAATTTTAATAATTAAAGGTCGGCTTTCTGGATTAATAAAAATGTAGGTCGAGCTTGTTTTGTCTAATAAATTTGTCATATTAAATTTTTAAAAAGATTATTGGTGCTAACGTTTTGCATGCAAGCGATGGCCGCGATATCGAAGCACTGAACTGCAAACCTAATACAAATTTATAAAAGAAGTACGAACTTCCAAATTACTACTGAAACAGCGGCTATCGCTTGCATGCTGTTATGCGCAGGGCCTTACTGTGGTTTCTAAATTCCGTTTTTTAAAATATTCCAATATTTCTTTCTTCGTCATTTTCGAAAGCTTTTCACTTAATTTGTCTCGTTGTTGGCGCATATAATTCACAGCGTCAAATTGTTTATCAGTTGTCTTCATATTTTTCAAATTCTCTAGGTGAACGAATTTCTAAAAGTCGGTAACCATTTTTAATATTAATTGAATTATAACCTCTAATTCTTTGGACGTTAACTATATGTTTAAAATTCCAACTTACTAAAAAGTCTGCTCGATTTATAGTCGCAATTGCAATGTGCAAGCAGTCTGCAAAACTTGTCTGTCCTACAACTTTTTCTGTAATATATTCAGTGGCAAGTTCAACAGCTTCTTCACTAATTTCAAGAAATTCAGTGTTCATTGTTTTCATACTCTTCACTAAATTCTTTACATTTTCTGGTGCATTTTCAAGTTCGTCTTGGGTAACAGTAGAAAAAAGCAATACAAATTCATTATTGGCAAGTCGTTCGAAAAGCGGAATAGTGTGCTCTGCGAACTCGCTGTCAAAATAACCTCCGAATACTGATGTGTCAATATATATTCTCTGTTTCATTATTCAAAGTTACAAAAAAATAATTGCAATTCAGTTTTACAAAGTCAAATTTTTATGAAATGTCGAATGGGCCTTGTGCATAGCGTTTTGCTAAACGAATATAAACTCGAAAATGTTTTCTGCTGTATTTTATTTATCCGTTTTTTTATTAGCTCAAAAATAGGGTTTTTTGCAGTTGATTCAGTAGTTTTTTAATTGGCTGTTTTCATTACGGTTTGCATGCCTGCGATGCTCGCGATACCAAAGCACTGAACTGCAAACCTATTACAAATTTATAAAAGAAATACGAACTTCCAAATTAGCACTGAACCAGCGGCTATCGCTAGCATGCTGTTATACGCTGACGGCATAGGCATTATGGTTTCGTCAAATAAGTTTCTGGTGTCAAAACTTTTATCTTTGCTTTTTTATAATCTTTTAAATTTCTGGTAATAATTGTTGTCAAATTATGCTCTAATGCACAAGAATATTGTATTGCATCTTCAAAGTCCTTGAAGTCAGAAGCTATTGCTAAGTCGATTGTTTTGCTGTCAACGGCTAATACTTGAACCAAAGTTTTAAATTTTGCGATTATTTGTCGAGAATACGTAGTCGAGTATTGAGATAACAAAATATAGTCAATATTTGAAAAGGATAGTGACGAAACATATACCCTAATTTTTCCTGTGTCTGCTAGTGAAAATAATAATTCTGCAGACTTGTTAAATGGTTTTCGTCCCGATAGCAAGTCAATACATACATCTGTGTCTACAAATACTTTGTCCATTTAGTTTCTATTTAGAGTATTTGTTTAAAATATGTTTCCTATAGTTAGTCTTATTGTCAAAGTCTTTCGGTAAATCAATTACTCCAGATAAACTTTTAACCAATGGTGTTACTTCTTGGTTTTCATTGGGGTCGACCAACAAACCTAAATATGATTCAATCAATTTTGATAGACTCGTATTTTTCTTTTTAGCATAGATCTTCGCTTGCTCAATTATATCTCCGTTTAATTTTAAAGTTAACTTGGTATCCATTTGTTAAAATATTTGTACGTGCAAATATAATAAATTTATACGGAATTTTAAAATTTAATTTCACAAGCCGTTTGCGGATAACGGTCCGCGGCTAAAAGAAGTTGGCGCTTTTGAAGCACAAACTTTCTTTTGAAAACCACACTTCAAATTTAAAATAAATTTTCATTAGAAGTACAATGCAGCTAATTTTTTATTAGGTACTGTTAGCAGCTGCTTTTCTTTTCATCAGGTTGCTTTTTTTAATTCCTCAAGCGATATGGTTTGTTGTATTTTCACTTCGTCTGTTAGTTTTTTGTATTCTTCTACTCTGTCACTAATTGATTTGAACTGTTGTTGAATTGATTCTTCTTCATAGTCAACAAATGTCATTTCGTAAAGGCAATGAGCTATTATTTCTAGGTATGAAAAATTTTTAATCGTTTCCGTTGCTAAGTCCATACCTAGCCATTTGTCCCACTCCAAAAACTCTATTGCGTAAGCATTGGTAATGGAGTCTGGGTCTGGTATTTTTTTTTGTCCTGAAACGTCAACGTATGTTTCTTTTTCGTTCTCAAAGTTTGGGTCGCAATCATATTCAGTCAATATAATTTCTAATTCGTCATATTCTGCTGGCTCAGTGATTTGTAATTTTTCAAAAACAGTTCTGTATTCGTCAAGCATTTCCTTTTGGTCAGGATAAAGGCCTAATAGGGTCAACTCAATGCTGAGCCAATTGTTTGATTTTATTAAGTCGAATAATTTCATCTTAATATCTGTTATTTTTCAAAATTAATAATAATCTTTTGAGATCGTTAAATATTAATGTCAAGTCGTCTGCGTTTTTCTTGTAAATAGCTTGCAGCTGACGCTCTACTAAACGAATATAATCTCAATTGTTTTATGCAGTAATTTATTTTATCCGTTTTTTATATTGATTTAAAAATAGTGTTTGATACTGTTGATGCAGTATCTTTTCCATTAGATTTTTATATAACGGTTTGCTTGTAAGCGATGGATGCCTAAAAATATTATCATACGTTATGATATTGCAACAAAATTGAAAAAAAACAACGTCAAACATGCGCTGCACCGGCACTTAGGGCTAATACCAAGCGCATACTGTTTTAGGCCAAAGATTTGATGTGAAAGATGGCACTACTTTAGATTAATTCTGGTATTACACCCAATTTTTAATTTTAAAAATTAACCCTAATTCTACATTTTATCATGCTAAATTTATTTTAATTAAAAATTATACCATTGAAAATGAATAAGTTAAAAAATATTTTAGTACTATGTGATACAAGGTATAGTTAAAAGCATATATCTTTGCATCGGAAAGTTCAAAGTAAAACATTGTATCATTTATTAATTAGTACTAAAAAAATAACTAACCCCCTCAATTCACAACCATGAAAACAACAAAAAAATTATCAGCTTTATTGTTCCTAACTTTATTGATGAACATAAATGTTTCGCATGCCGGAACAAAAGAAAACTGCCGACCATTTGATTTAAACAAATTCAGAAAACACATCATCAGCCAAATTGGCTTTCCCGAAAAGATAAACCATGCAGTTGGTGAAGAAGTAAATGTGCTATTTAAAATCAACAAGGATTTGCAACCTGAAATATGCACAGTGGAAACCAACAACCCTCTGATGGAGCAATTTATCAGATCGGAGTTTGAGGAAATTAAATTGCCGGAAGAATTTAATGCAGGCAATGAAGTGTATTCCATCAAAATTAAATTCTATGAATCAAAGAACTAATTGGAAATTTATTTTCCAACCTCAAATATTAATCACTAAACAAACTCAACATTATGAATATAGAAAATAACAAGGCGCAAATGCGCAAGGGGGTGTTGGAGTTTTGCATTTTGGCAGTATTATCCGATGGTGATGCCTATCCTTCAGAAATTATTGAAAGAATGAAAGATTCTAAATTACTTGTGGTGGAGGGTACTTTGTATCCTTTGCTCACCCGCTTAAAAAATGACGGACTACTCAGTTACCGTTGGGAAGAGTCGAGCAGCGGACCACCGCGCAAGTATTACAAACTAACGCCAATTGGCGAGCAGTTTCTGAAGGAGCTCAAAACCACCTGGAACGAGCTCGTTGATGCGGTAAACAAAACAACAAAAAATATAAAATCTTAATTTTTAAGCACAGAAATCATGAATAAAACACACACAATAAATATAAGTGGCATCATCTTCCATATTGATGAATTTGCTTACGAAAAATTAAAAAGCTACTTAACCACCATTCGCAGCTACTTCAAAGACAGCGATGGTCGCGATGAAATTATGACTGATATTGAGTCGCGCATTGCTGAAATATTTTCATCAAAAGTAAACAATGCCAAACAGGTAATTTTGATGGAAGATGTTGATGAAATGATTGCCATTATGGGCAATCCCGAAGTATTTAAAAATGAAGATGCAAGCGAAAACAATGCGCAACAAAAGCAAACTGATACAAGCAACGAAAAATATACCGGGCGCAGAAGAGTGTTTAGAGATCCGGATGATAAGGTACTGGGTGGCGTTTGCAAAGGAATTGCCAACTATTTTAATTTTGATGTGATATGGCTACGCTTGGCTTTTGTGATTTCATTTGCATTTTTTGGTACCGGTTTCTTATTGTATTTAATTCTTTGGATAATTATTCCTAAAGCCAACACTACAGCCGAAAAACTTGAAATGCGTGGCGAAAAAGTAAACATCAGCAACATCGAAAAAACCTTGAAAGAGGAGATGGAAGATTTGAAAAACAGATTTAATAATGAAATGAAGAACAATGAGCACAATTATAGAAGTGGTATTAGAGGTTTTATCAGTCAAACAGTTGATTTGTTGGCACAATTACTAAGAGGGCTGGGCAAGGTTGTTGTTAAATTTGTGGCTTTCTTGATCGTATTCATTGGCGTGCTATTATTGTTTTCATTGCTAAGCTCCATATTTGGTAATGGGCATTTAATTCAAATTGATGATACAGGAATTAGTTCAGTTGCATTTGAAGATATCCTGATGAAGTTTTTTGATAGTAAGGAGCAACTCAATCAAGCCAAAGCAGCGGCTTTTTTGTTGATAGGTATTCCCATAATCATGCTCATTTATCATGGATTAAAAATGTTGTTGAAAATAAAGGTTTCTAACAGATGGCTTAATGGTGGAGCAGTGGCACTTTGGTTGATTGGTTTATTTATGGCTATCGCTCTAATTTCAGATGTTCAGGATGAATTCAAATACAAAAATGTAGTGCGCGAAAAATATGTATTGGCATCACCCGCCTCAGGAACGCTATATCTCAATTTGCCCGATACCTTTCAGTGGAGCGATGAGGAGCAGGAAAGTATTGAAGATGAGGATCTCGACCGACCGGTTTTCAGATGGGGGCTACATAGCGATATCGAAGAGCCACTCGAGCATTATCTTCCCGAGATTGATATTCAAAAAAGTAAGTCCGACAGTTTTGAGCTGCATGTGATTAAATCTTCAAAAGGAAAAAGTAAAAAAGAGGCGCTTCGAAAAGCCGAGTCCATTTCTTACAGCTACGTGTTAAAGGATAGCATGGCATATTTTAATCCAAGATATGTGATTCCTGCTAATCATAAATGGAGAGCACAAAATGTAAAGATAATTGTGAAGGTTCCCAACGGTAAATCGGTTTTCCTAGGCCGAAAGATTGAGCCGCTTATTTATGATATTGATAATGTAAGCAACACCTACGACAGAGATATGATTAACCATAAATGGACCATGCTCCCAGACGGACTTACCTGTGTAGACTGTGGTGATGTTGAAGGTTTTAAAAAGAAAGATAGTAAAGATAATACTGAGGAGGAAGATACTTATTAAGCACTCATAGTTGTTGGCAAATCATAAGTCATCATTCACTTATCCTCTTTTTGATTGCAAGCAGGGAGGATAAGTGAATTGGTTATTAATACACCAACCTTTATTTGACTATATGATGATTAAATTATATTTTTGATGAGGTGAATGATCATTACTAAAAATATTGCTAATTATGCTTAACTACATTTTTTTGGATGTTACCAATGAACGCAACCATTTACAAGGATAAGGACAAGAATGCCATACGATTTTCTCAGATTAAGAAGATTGAAGCCGAAATGCCTTTCAATGGACTTGGTATAAAGTATGTTGCAGCAGGTGAAGAAGTTTATTATGCCAACAATAAAAAGTATGTGGTAAAGGAGGGTGAATACATTATTGGTAACGATTTTACTTCTTCCATAGTACAAATCAATCATCAAGAACCTGTACAAGGACTGTGCATTGATATCTCCCCGCAAATCATTGCAGAGGTAGCAAACTATCATCAACTAAATACCGCTAACCTGCAAGAATTTTTATTGTCGGATCAATTCTTTGTGAACAAGTATCACGTTAAAAACACAAGTCTTGGATATTCGCTAAGGCAAATCAATAGTAAGATTAGAACAGGCGAATTCAACAATGACCTTAATAAGAACGAATTGTTTTATAGTCTTGCCGAATCTATCATTGGTGAACAACGTTTTATTCTTGATCAACTGAGTAAACTTGATTTCAAAAAAACGGTAACAAGAGAGGAAACACTCAGAGCCATTCTTGG
>JBILUU010000158.1:0-6609 GCA_044370815.1 Bacteroidia bacterium | reverse complement strand
TATTTGATATACCTGTACTGTCGAATCCGGCAATTCTTACACAAACCAATCAACCTGATGTAGTGCCTGCGCTCAAGCTCATGCAGGTGATGCAAGCTTTTGGAATATTTATTGTTCCGGCTCTAGTATTTGCACGACTTGAAAGTGCCAGCCCAATGTCTTATTTGTCGTTAAATAAAAAACCACTTTTGTATTCAGCATTTTGTGTGGCGCTGCTTATGTTGGGAGCTCAGCCACTCATCAACTGGATGGCAGAAATGAACAATCACATGCCCGCCCCCCAATGGATGCATCAAGCAGAGCAGGATGCGGAGCGCATTACCGAAATATTTTTAAAGATGAACAGTTTATCCGACTTGTTGGTGAATTTACTCATGATTGGCTTTATTCCGGCTGTTGGCGAAGAATTGCTATTTAGAGGAGCATTGCAGCCATTACTGCAAAAGCTCACAAAAAATCCACATCTTGGGATATGGCTTTCGGCAATCTTGTTTAGTGCACTGCATATGCAGTTTCTAGGTTTTTTTCCGCGCATGTTTATGGGCGCTGCTTTTGGATATATGTTGTGGTGGAGTGGTAGTATTTGGCTGCCTGTGATAGGGCATTTTGTGAACAATGCAGGCGCAGTGTTAATTGCCTACATGGTACAAGGCAACAATGTTTCGCAGGAGCTCGAAACTGTTGGCGCGGGCGCTCATGGAGTGATTTATGTGCCTGTAAGTTTGTTCTTCGTTTCCATACTTTTTGTGGCGATTAGAAAACGCGAAAAAGAGCACATGTCTCAACAAATAGATTAATTTACTAACTTTGTGCCCCTAATTTAACGGAGACTTGTCAGAGTGGTCGAACGAGCAAGCCTGGAAAGTTTGTATACGCGCAAGTGTATCGAGGGTTCGAATCCCTCAGTCTCCGCCAGTAAAACCGAATGCCCCGTGAGGGGCAATTTTTATTTGCGGGATAAGCCAAGCAGGCTTGAGCGAAATCTCGCAAATAAAAATTGATTGGCACACAGTGCCTTCATTCGGTTATACTGATGCCTCCCCCACAAAGGGACCTGCGAGTGAAGCGAGCGAATCCCTGAGATGAAATAAAACACTGTGCGCTTGCTATGTGTTTTTGTTTGATGCCTCCCCCACAGCACTTACTCGCGTCCCGCGAGTGAGCTTACCATGCGGGCTCCGACCGCTTTATTTCCCCCTTTAATGGCATTTTAACCCGCCATTATCATTTTTATCAATTTTAAAGGCTTGCCAGAGGAGATATTTTGGGGTTTATACTGTATTTTTTTACGCAGGCCAGAAGTCTCAAAGTATTACCACTCGAAGGATACGAAAGATGGATATGATTTTAACCCAGATTACGCATTAAAAATGCGTAAACGATTAAGAAACTGTAAATCAGATTTTTAAAAATCTGATAACATTTTCTATATCGGGATTAACCCAACTAAAGCAAGTAGTTCGGTTCTTCAAACCTCCTATTGCTTAATTTGGGTTTAAATACATCATCTTAAAGTCACAATAATTATAAAAATTGTGACATAAATTGCGGTATTTTATGACAATTATTTTTATATTTGTGACATGAAAAAATCGGTGAGCCATATTATTGAACAGAAAATCAATAGGTTTAAACCAGGTCAGGTCTTTTTGCCTTCAGATTTTAAAGAATTAGGCACTTCAACTTCTATCCGAAAAACACTTTCTAGGCTTGTCGAGTCAGGCCAAGTGGAAAGAATGGGACAGGGAATCTATGTAATACCCAAAAACGATAAGGTTTTTGGAAAAGTATTACCGTCTATGGAGCAGTTAGCTGAAGCATTGGCAAAAAAGGAACATGTTAAAATAAAACCTTCTGGACAATACGCTTTGAATAAAGTGGGGCTATCTAGTCAAGTACCAATGAGGTTGGTATATCTAACAACTGGAAATTCAAAAAGAATTCAGATTGGTAAAAACGCTATCATATTCAAGTCAACTACCGCTAAAAAACTATCGATGAGAGGAGATATTACGAGTTTGTTGTTTTTGGGTTTAGAAGGACTTGATTTACAAAAACTATCACCTACACAAATGGAAAGAATAATGGAGCTTTTGAAACATGAGAGCCCTGAAAATTTAAAGTATAATTTGCGATTGGTTCCTTCAAGATTGAGCGATTTTGTTGTCAAAAAACTTTTAAAATCAACACAATGATTGGTTGGTTAAAAAACTTAAATGATGCTTCAAGACTGACGTCATTAAATGAAGCCTCAAGAATTTCGGGTATATCAGCAAAGGCAATAGAAAAAGATTGGTGGGTAACACTTTCACTTAAACTGGTTTTCAATACGCCTTATGCAAAACATTTTGCTTTTAAAGGTGGAACTTCTTTGAGCAAAGGCTGGCAATTGATAGATCGGTTTTCAGAAGACATCGATATTTCGTTAAGCTCAGAGGCGGTTGGTATTGCTTATGCTCAAAGCCCTTCAAAAACATTTGTGGAGCAATTAAGAAGAGCGGGGTGTTCGTTTACTTCTAATCAATTGATGGAAGCGTTAAAAGCTGAATTTCGAAATAGTGAAGTTCCTGAAAATCTTTATTCAATAGAGGCAGAACCCTTGCGCCCTGATATGCCAGATACAGACCCACAAACTCTATATGTGAATTTTGTGTCACTGTTCGATCCCAATCCATATTTGCCAGACCGAGTTAAAATAGAATTTAGTATTCGTTCGCTCAAAGAACCGAGTATAAAACGCAGCATGAGGTCGTTATTGGTTACTCATTTTTCGAACGAAAATTATATTGAAGGAAACTGTGAGGTACTTACCATTCTACCACAACGAACGCTCATTGAAAAAATGTTGTTGTTGCATGAAGAATACAACCGCGATGAGCGAGCTAAAATGCGTACAGAACGTATGTCACGTCATTATTACGATTTATTTCAACTTAGTAGACAAGATTTTTCTACATCAACTCTGCAAAACAATGAGTTTATCGAAGAAATAATTGAACATCGAAAATATTATTCCAGGTTAAAACGATTTGATTACACCACACTTAAACGAGGCAGTATTCGTATTATTCCGAGTGACGATATTTTAAAAGTCTTGGAACTAGATTACGAAATAATGAGAGCGGAAATGATTTATGGTAATCCGCCAATATTTGAAGAAATAATCCAAGAGATGAAAAACTTGCAAAATTTAATCAATAGCGCAAATTGATGTTTAATGGATTGTATTTTTTTCAACTGATAATGACTGCAAATTAAATGAGGGTCATTGTATTTATTAAAACTAAAGAAACCCCACCCTCGCGTCCCGCGAGTGAGCTTACCATGGAGGCTACAACCGCTTTGTTAAACTTCTACTGACATTATAACCCCGCTACCATGATTTTTATCAATTTTAAAGGCTTGCCAGAGGAGATATTTTGGGATAATACTGTATTTTTTTACACAGGCCAGAGGCCTCAAAAAATTATCACTCGCGGCACGCGAGCGATGGCGGAGAATATAATAACAATTGCATTTATTTTTTAGTCCAATTAAACCCAAATTCCGCATTAGAAAATGCGGAATCGCTGAAACAGCTGTAATTCAATCCATTGAATCAATGGATTGAAAACACCTGCTAAGCGGGATTACCCTCATAAAATCACTAGTGCGTTACATGCGTAACTTGTATTGATTAATTCGGGTTAAAAAATAAATATGCAATGGTTAATGCCGATACTACTTGAAATTAGTCCAATAAGGTTAAGCCGTAATTGGACTAAATTGAAAGTGTAATCGGTATAATACAGGCTGTTTATTGCTCATTATGTCAAAATATGTATCAACATTCGTGTATTTACGGATAAATACGTATATTTTAAGAGTTTGAATCGGATCTTTTTTCGTATATTTGCGAATAAATACGGATATTTTATGAGTTTACTAATACATACATTGAAGCTTGATTTTAGCATGAAACTGATGACTGAATTAAGTAAAATAGACAGATTTGATGCTTCCTGGACAACTATTGAAAAGCGTGAAGGCGCTTCTTTGAAACAATTGAAATCCATTGCCACGGTTAGAAGCGTAGGGGCTTCAACTAGGATTGAGGGTTCAAAGATGACTGATGAGGAAGTAGCAGTGTTGATTGAAAAAATGTCTATTTCCAAATTAGAAGAAAGAGATGAGCAAGAAGTAATTGGTTATTTTAATGCCTTTGATACGATTGCTGAAAACTATGAATCCATCGGTATTTCTGAAGGTCAAATAAAAAACTTACATAAAATATTGATGCTGCATGGCGAAAAAGATGCTTGGCATAGAGGAAACTACAAGCAAGTGAGTAATGCCGTAGAAGCTAATTTGGTTGATGGTACGAAGCAAATTGTATTTAAAACTGCTGAACCAGGACTAGAAACACAGGATGCCATGATGAAATTGTTTGAATGGTATTATTCAGATAAGGAAACAATTCCTCTGGTTAAGGCAGCTTTGTTTGTTTACGAATTTTTAAGTATCCATCCATTTCAGGATGGCAATGGAAGATTAAGCAGATTGCTTGGTAGTTTACTGCTCTTGAAAAATGGTTATTCATGGATTCAATATGTTAGTTTTGAGCATGAAATTGAAAGTAGAAAATCGGAGTATTACAAAGTGCTCATGCAAACGCAGCGAAACAGACCAGGTGAAAATATTACGGACTGGCTGACTTTTTTTATCAGTTGTTTGATAAACATTCAAGAGCAGTTGCTGGTTAAATTAGAAGAAAGCAAAACAGAACAGCCCCTTTCACAACGAGAGAAACGCATCTTATTCTTTATTCAAAACCACGCGGGATGTGGTTCCAGCCAGATAGCTAAGAAACTTGACATGGCTTTACCAACCGTAAAGAAATCTTTGGCTGCATTAGTTTTAAAAGGAAGCATCACCAAAGAGGGACAGGGTAAATCGACAGGGTATTATGTGGTCTATTAAGATAGATTAAAAAAAAGTTTTTTGAAAAGAAAATAACTCTATGCACTCCCTCGCGTCCCGCGAGTGAGCTTACCATGCGGGCTCCAACCGATTTGTTTCTCTTGTAATGGCATTTAAACTCTACCATTATCATTTTTATCAATTTTTTTAGGCGTGCCTAAACAGATATTTTTGGCATAATAACGTACTTTTTTAGACAGGCCAGAGGCCTCAAAGTATTATCACTCGTAGGATGCGAGGATGGCGGGGGCATGTCCTTGGCTGCACTATATTGAAAGTACAATCGGTATTGCAATATAAATAAATGGAAGCATAGTATGCAGTTCGAAAAAGCTTAAAATCAACTATTTTATTATTTACAATTTTTTTGATAAGTTAAAATAAATGTATTAATATTACATCTTTAGGAATGAATAAGCGAATATAAAATACACTAAATGGAACGAAAAATAACAAAAACATTGAGGTCATGGAAAAAATCAAAGAGCCGGCTCCCTCTGCTTTTGCAGGGTGCACGACAGGTAGGTAAAACCTATACGCTGCTTCAATTCGGGAAATCAGATTTTCAAAATGTAGTATATTTTAACTTTGAAAACAATACCGAATTACAGAAAGTTTTTGCCGGTGACATCAGCCCAAAACACTTGTTGCCACAACTGCAACTAATTGCCAGCCAATCTATATTGGAAGAAAAAACGCTGTTGGTTTTTGATGAGGTACAAACGTGTGAAAGAGCACTTACATCATTAAAATATTTTGCCGAGCAAGCCCCAAAATATGCTGTGGTGGCTGCTGGCAGTTTATTGGGGGTAGCCATAAACCGAGAACAATATTCATTTCCTGTAGGAAAAGTGCAAATTGAACACCTACACCCCATGGACTTTGAAGAGTTTTTATGGGCAATGGACAAAAAAGATGCCGTAGCATTTATTAAAGACTGTTTCAACAATAGAAAAGAATGCCCTTTGCATGCCCATTTTATGCAGTTATTCAGGTTATATATTTCTTTAGGTGGAATGCCGCAGGTTGTGGACGAATACATAAAAAACAATGACTTCAACTTTGTAATATCCTTGCAGAAAAACATTCTTGATTCATACATTGCGGACATGGCAAAATACGCCACTCCAATGGAAACGGTAAAAATAATGGCCGCTTACAACAGTATCCCGTCTCAATTGGCCAAAGAAAAGCGCAAGTTTCAATATAAACTCATAAAATCAGGCGGTAGGGCAAGTAACTATGAGGTACCGTTGGATTGGCTTAAATCATCTGGGTTGATTGTAAAAGTGCATAAATGCCATCCACCACAAGTACCTTTAATAGCTTTTGCCTCCCCCGATTTTTTTAAGGTGTATTTATCAGATACTGGATTGCTTTGCTCCAAAATGGGTTTAAATAATCAAAGTCTTTTTATTCAGCCCTTTGATTTAAAAGGCATTAAAGGAGCTATAGCCGAAAACTATGTAGCAACAGCACTTAAAACTAATGGTTATGAACCTTATTATTGGGAATCGGAAGGAAAAGCAGAAGTTGATTTTATCATCCAAAGCAAACAAGGACAAATTATTCCTATTGAAGTAAAATCATCGGAAAACGTAAAAGCCAAAAGCTTATCACAGTTTTTAAAGCGTTACCAGCCCGAGTTTG
>JBILUU010000156.1:0-6614 GCA_044370815.1 Bacteroidia bacterium | reverse complement strand
ACACTCGACTTTAATTTATGGGCTGATTTGCTTAACATCTGCCAATCATTATTTCTTGTATGCATCTCCAAATTATGAATATCATTTGGTGTTTGAAGTTTAAAAATTTCTAAAACCTCGAGTACAATTTCTGTGTTGTTGTCCATTAATAACATCAAGTAGCTCAAGTCCGGCTTTTCGAATATTGGTTTATCAGTATGGTTCAAATTTAGTTTTTTATGAGTTAAATTTGGCGATTACTTTTTCGGTAAAATTAAAAAATAAATTAATCAATCAAATATTTTGCCTTGATTCGATCTTGCTGAACTTAATTTATTTGATAAGTTTGCGAAAAAATTTCCCAATGAAAAATAAGTATAAAATTGTCATTTTTTTCCTTTTCGCAGCTTGCTTTGTGCAGGCACAAGTGAATTTAACTATGGGGCTTGTAGCACAGTATGATTTTACCAATCAAAGTCTTACCGATCTTGGTCCTAACTTTTTAGATTTAACCAACAGCAATGGCGCCACTCCCGTTGCCGACCGTTTTGGAAATCCCGATTTTGCCTATCAATTTGATGGTATTGATGACTTCATGTCGACTCCATACAACCCTGTTCTGTCTCTCGGTTTTGGGGCCACTATATCGATGTGGGTAAACCTAAGTGATGTAACACCCAATCAAGTATTGCTAGGTAATATGTCAACCCCGCCCTTCGGACAAGATGGAGGATATTTGATTTCAGTTGTAAATGGTCAGGTTGTATTTGATGCTTGGGTTGGCAGTATTGCACCAACATTGCAGTACACACTCACAGCCGGTAACGTAGCGCCAAATCAATGGACCAATATAGCTGTTACTTTTATGTCGGCCCAGCCCAACAATTATATAGTACTTCATCAAGATGGTCAAGTGATTGACTCAACTTTCGTGTCAGATCAATTAGGAACTAATACCAATGATTTAGTTATTGGCGCTGCCACTTGGAGCACTGATACATTACTAACCAACGGAATGATAGATGATATTAAAATTTATAACAGAAGAATTAATAATGAAGAAATTACCGCCATTTTTAACGAGGTGGTAACAGGGGTAAATCATCTTGAGCCCAACAGAATAACATACTTCAATAACTACAATGGCTCTTTCACTGTGAATACCAAAAGCGAACAACGGATCAATCAAATACTTGTTACCGATGCATGCGGAAGGTTAATTCAACAGCTAAGGTCTTTTGGAACCCAAAGTGAAATCATTGATTTGTCGAATGCTGCCAAAGGGATTTATTACGCAGTAATTCAAACGAATACAGGCACTGAAATTATTAAGCTTGTTAATTAATATTTCGCGATTCTTGAAAAGCCTGTCAGCATCAAATTTGACAGGCTTTTTTTGTGCCGAAAAAGTACTGCAACTACTTAAAAAATTATTAGTTCAACACACTACGATGATTTAGGGGGCAATTACCTTGACATAGTTTATCTTAGCACCAAAACCTTTAATTTAATAGGCATCCTAGACGCTCATAGCGGAAATCTATGTGCTGAATTATAATTGTTTATGGTATAATAAGGCTGAATTTGTATTAAATTAAGGTAATCTTACATTTTTTTATATTTTTGCCGCTCCTTATTGCGCATATGTCAGAGAGTCAGGACCAAAATACATTCAATTCAGTAAACCTTGTTTCACTTATCTATAATTGGCGAAAACAATTGTTGACTGTTGGGGTTTTATCTGCGGTTATATCTGTGATTGCATCTTTTATGATTACCCCAAAATACAAATCAGAGGTAATCATGTTTCCTACCCAAACAAGTTCAATATCCAAGGCGCTTCTTAATGAGAATAATACCGGTAAAGAGGATATTTTGAAATTTGGAGAAGAGGAGGAGGCCGAGCAGATGTTGCAAATATTAAATTCTGACTACATAAGGGCCAGAATTTGTAGTAAATATCAATTGATGAAACATTATGATATTGATGCTAAAGATAAGTTCAGAAACACATTACTTTATAAGGAGTACGAAGATAATATCAGTTTTGAAAGAACTGAATTCATGTCGGTTAAGGTTACTGTGATGGATAAAGATCCCCAAATGGCAGCTGATATTACGAATGATATTGCTGCGCTTGTCGACTCTGTAAAGAATGATATGCAGCATGAAAGAGCTCGTCAAGGACTTAAAATTGTTGAGTTGGCATTACAAGCGCAAAGAGATTACATTAAGTCCATTGAAGATTCATTAAACAAGCTCAGAAAGATGGGTATCAATGATTACGAAACCCAATCTCAAGCTTTTAATGAGCAATATGCACTTGCTATTTCAAAAAATAATGCTGCGGGAATAAAATCTCTCGAGCAAAAATTAGATATCTTGTCGACCTACGGAGGAGCCTATGTTTCGTTAAGAGAAAAGTTACAGCATGAAATCAATCAATTGAGTATCATCAAGTCAAAATACGAGCAGGCAAAGATAGATGCAGAGCAATCTTTGACCAGTAAATTCATTGTGAATAGAGCTTTTAAAGCAGAAAAAAAATCATATCCGATAAGGTGGCTGATTGTAGTTGTGAGCGCGGTATCCTCTTTGATTTTAGCATTGCTCGCTATTTTGCTCATTGAGAACATTAAAGAAGTAAAACTGTCGAAAAAATAACAGATGAATCAGCAAAACGATTTCAATACCGATAGTTTATACCATCTAGCACTCAAGTGGCGTTGGCATTTGGTTGCAATAGCTATTATTTCTAGTTTGGCTTCAGCAGTATTTTCAAGTAGTACTTTTATTGAACCAAAGTTTAAATCAACAGCAGTTGTTTATCCGGTGAATATTGTACCCTACAGCAATGAATCAGCAACTGAGCAATTGTTGCAGATGTTTCAAAGCGCTGATGTTAAAAATAAAATCATATATAAGTTTGATTTAGCCAATCATTATGGTTTGGGCGACAACTCCAAGGAACCTAACGCTTTACTAATTCGTGAATTCAATGAAAATGTTTCAATCAGTAAAACTGAATTTGAATCAATTAGTATCGAAATTTTAGACAAGGATCCGGTTAAGGCATGTAAGATGGCTAATGAAATTATTGCCGAAACCAACCTAAAATGCAGAGAATTGCAGCGTGAGAAAAGTCAGGAAATGCTCGACATGCAAGCCAAACAGTTAGCTATTAAAAAAACAGAAATAGACAGCTTGAAAAGTCAAATCAGTAGAATCAGATTAGCATACGATATCATTGACATTGGATCTCAAGCTAAGGAAGCAACCAGAGGATTAATGGCTTCCAAAGGAGGCGAGGCCTCTAGGATGCTCTCTAAAATGCAAGAAGTTGGCGCTGAACTTACCGCCTACAATGTAAAGCTTGAAGCAGCACTCGTATACTATGTGAAGATTAAATCTGCCTATGACGATATCGTTGGCGATCTTAACAAGGAGCTCACCTACACCAATGTAGTTACCAAGCCCTTTGTGGCAGATGTGAAGTCATACCCCATCAGATGGATCATTGTTTTAATTAGCACGCTTGCCTCTCTCTTTCTTGGGTTTATTATCATTTCTTTTTCGGAAGGTAAAAAAAAAAACTTCAATCGGTCCCGCTGATTGAATTCAAAAACCGTAAACACTTCTACTTTTATTTAATATGCGGTACCTTTATTGCACTTAGTGCTTTTGCTATTGCTATGGAGAGTTTTTGGGTGTTACTGCTGCCTCTATTGGTATTGATTTTATTGTTCTATCTCTTTTCGCTCGATAAGGTTTTGTGGTTCATTATCATCACCACCCCTCTTTCGCTAAATATCAAATTAACGGATTTTGGATTAGCTGTGAGTTTGCCAGGAGAGCCGCTCATGATTGGAATTCTTATTTTGTTTCTGTTAAAACTATTGTATGATGTAAGAATTGACAAAAAAATATTGTATCATCCTATTACTTTAACTGTTGTTGCAAATCTGAGTTGGATTACCATTACCTCCATTACAAGCACAATGCCTTGGATTTCATTTAAATTTTTACTGTCTCGATTGTGGTTCATTGTTTGTTTCTATTATTTCGGCATTTTATTGTTTAAAAATCTAAAAAATATCAACCGGTTTTTATGGGCTTACATTATGCCCTTCACCATTATTATTTTTTACACGCTGATTATGCACAGTCAATATGGTTTTACTGTAGATACCGCCAACTGGATCATGAGTCCTTTTTACAACGATCATACCATTTATGGCGCTATCCTAGCTATGTATATACCTGTAATTGCTTATTTTATTTATAACACGCAATACACCTTTGCGCAAAAGGGAATATCATTCGTTTTCTTACTCATATTTATTGTTGCGCTTGTGCTATCATTCACGCGTGCTGCATGGATAAGTTTGGCAATTGCGTTTGCACTTGGCGCGGTAATGTATTTTAGAATTAACCTCAAAATTATAGGACTTGTTGGTGTAATTGGGTTGGCATTGTTTTTTGTTGCCAAAGACCGAATTTTCATGAAATTAGAAAAGAACAGGCAGGATTCATCTTCCAACTTAACAGAGCATGTGCAGAGTATTTCCAATATATCTTCAGATGCCTCTAATCTTGAGCGTATCAATCGTTGGTCAGCTGCTATACGCATGTTCGAAAAGCATCCTGCTATTGGCTTTGGTCCGGGTACTTATGCTTTTAAATACGCGCCTTTTCAGTTTAGTTACGAAAAAACAATTATTAGTACCAATGCCGGTAACAAGGGAAATGCACACAGCGAATATATTGGTCCTTTAGCAGAAAGTGGTGTGCTGGGCTTATTGACATTTGTAGCAATTGTTGTTGCTATTTTCTACACCGGTATTTCGCTTTATTATCAGATGGAAAAGGGCACCACACGCGCGCTTGTGTTGTCACTAATTTTAGGTCTTACCACTTATTTTGTACATGGTTTCCTCAACAACTTTTTAGACACCGATAAGGCCTCGGTGCCGGTGTGGGGATTTGCAGCGGCACTTGTTGCAATTCAGTTGTACCATAATCGTAAAACTAATTCCGATGAAACGCAATCGGCCTCTCCAAACAATGTTTAAAATAAGTTTTTTTAAAGTAATTTGTCTGTCTTAAAGAGCATCAATTTTTTATATGCAAACCAATAACGTCTTATTACAGCAGTTAGCGTTACCGTTTGAAACAGAAATAAAGTTGCATGTGTTACGACTAGACTTGATAGATCCCGTAGTAAGCGGAAACAAGTGGTTCAAACTCAAGAAAAACATTTCCCAAGTTCAAACCCTTCAAAAAAAAGGGATGATTACCTTTGGTGGGGCATACAGCAATCATATTGCAGCAACAGCCAAAGCCTGCCATTTATATGGTTTGCAATCAATCGGAATTATAAGAGGCGATGAAGTAATGAATCATACTTTGAACGAGGCGCAGGCCAACGGTATGAAGTTGATTTTTGTTGATCGGAATTTATACAGAGATAAAGCAGCTATGCAACAGTGGTTGATGGCCAAGTTTGATACAGATGCTTTTATGGTGATACCTGAAGGAGGTGCTAATGAAGAGGGAATAATAGGATGTACCGAGATTACCTCGCTGATAAATATTCAATTCGAAAGTATTGCAGTGGCATGCGGAACAGGCACAACACTTGCCGGTATTATTCGTTCACTTGCTCCATCTCAAACTGCACTGGGTTTTGCTGCTATGAAAGGAGGAGAATTTTTAAACCATACCATCAAAAGCAATATTCTATTTCATCAACATCAGCAGTTCAAAATTATTACTGATTTTCATTTTGGTGGATACGCCAAATGCAATAATCAATTACTTGGATTCATGTGTGAATTCAAGGAGCAATATCACTTTGAACTGGATTTTGTATACACGGCAAAGATGATGTATGGCCTTTTTCAGATGATTAAGCAACAACATTTTGCCGGCAAGCAATCCATCATTGCCATACACAGTGGTGGTTTGCAGGGTAACAGGTCTATTAATATCTAGTTGATATCTCTTTTATTAAGTTTGGTATTTATCCCTATTTTTGTCATCCGAATAAAAAATAAACTATGAATAGCTGGCTGTCAGTTCCTCCGGATTCCGATTTTACTATCTATAATTTTCCGTTTGGCGTGTATCAAATGGATCAGCAAAAACCAAGACTAGCAAGTATTTTGGGCAATCATATCATTGATCTTGCAGCTATGAATGCACTTGGTTTTTTTCATGACCTACACATCACAGAGGAAGTTTTTGAAAATCGATACCTGAACGATTTTATTGCACTTGGTAAAACCGTCACCAGCAAGGTGCGTCAAATATTGATTGAAACTTTTAGTAATAGCGATTCTGGTTTAGCTGTTAACAGTGAATACAGACAATTAATTATCAAATCATACGATGATGTGCAAATGCTTATGCCGGTGAAGGTGGGTAATTATACCGACTTTTACAGTAGTATTCAACATGCAACAAATGTTGGTAGCATGTTCAGAGATCCGAAAAATGCACTTTTGCCCAATTATCGTCACATCCCCATAGGTTACCATGGAAGGGCTTCATCTATTACAGTTTCGGGTACATCTTTTCATCGTCCGAAAGGGCAAACAAAGGCTGCCGATGCCGAATTGCCTGCTTTTGGTCCA
>JBILUU010000155.1:0-6620 GCA_044370815.1 Bacteroidia bacterium | reverse complement strand
TAATACTAATGCAAAAGATTGATTAGAATTTGGGTTAAATAATTTTTGCTTTTACCCCAAGACTAAATACAACTAAATTTCGTGTAACAATTGTTGTTTCAATTGTAGTTTGGCTAATTGTATTTTTACAGATGAAGGATTGCGTTTAAACACTTGTGCCAAAAAATCAGCATCATTGGTGTAATTTGCAGCGTTCATTAAAATGCTATTTTCTTGTTCTTCCCAAGGCTCATAAGCCCTTTCGTAAGTTTTTCTTTGCTCTATAATGTACTCATTTTGTATGCTTTCTGTGGGGCGCAATATAGGAAGGCGACTAACCTCAATTGTTATTTTTTCTAGTTTATCTCCCGATAATTCATTAAAAGTATCAGATTGTGGCAATACAGCATCATGAACATTGCTGGACTTTCTGTTACCGGTAAACATATCTTGTAACTTCCTTTCAATCATTGGCTTCACTTCTTTTAGCGAATAGTGTCCTGCCAACATCCCATAAAAGTTGAAATGTAATACATGTACCCCTTCAATCATGGCATTTTTATTTCCAACCAAGATTCTCGCTAAGTTACTTATATTCGGCTCGATTCCAACTTGATTCATGCTTTTCAGATAGCTCTTGATACGGTCAACGTGCAGCACTGCATCAATACTCACAGGAGTTTCATCAGGAAGCCCTTTGTACTTTCTAACAATGTCGATGATTGCTGCACCGGCTTGTTTCATTTTTTTTGCCGACAGCCCCGATACTCTCAATAACTCAGATTCATTAACAGGCTCCTTCTCTATAATTTCTTCAAGGGTGCGATCTGTAAATATGACATAAGGCGGTACATTTAATTTTTTGGCCATTTCCTTTCTGAATGATTTTAATTGCAGTAGCAATGGATGATCTGCAGCAATCGTTTCGGTAGCATCAATTTCGCTCATTGAGGAAGCAACCTCTGCAGCATTGGCCAACTCAATTTTTAATCCAAGTTTAATCACTCTCCTACCAAATTCTGAAACCTTCAAAGTAAACGATTCATCAAAAGCCATTTCTATCAGTCCTACCTGTATCATTTGAAGAATATAGTTTTTCCAATGTACCTGACTTACATCTTTTCCGGCACCATAGGTTTTAATTTTATCATATCCATTGGCAAGTACCTCCACATCTTTAGATCCTCTCAGAACCATAACAAGTAAGTTAATTCCTGCCTTTTCTTCCATCCTGATCATTGCAGAAAGTGCTTTTTGCACCAATACGGTGGCATCAATATATTTAGGCGGGTTTAAACACACATCACAATTGTTGCAATTGTCCTCAAGTGCTTCGCTAAAGTAACCCAACAATATTTTTCTGCGGCATATGCGTGCTTCGCAATACTGTTGCATAAAGTTGAGTTTTTCTTTTTGTAACTCACTCTGTCCGCTCTCTGCCGCAAACTTACTCAAGGTAATCAAATCTTTGTAGCTGTAGTATAAAATGGTATCCGATTTCAAGCCGTCTCTGCCCGCACGCCCAATTTCTTGGTAATAACTTTCAATATTTTTTGGCAAATTACTGTGAACTACCCATCTGATATTCGATTTATCAATACCCATCCCAAAGGCAATTGTGGCGCAAATAACACCGGTATTGTCATTGATAAAATCTTCTTGAATTTTACTGCGAAGTTCAGAACTCATTCCTGCATGATAAGCAGCTGCCTGTATGCCATTCATGTTTAAGTCATCGGCCATCGATTCGGTGCCTTTTCTGCTTAAGCAATAAATGATTCCCGATTGTCCTCTTTTACTTTTTACAAACTGCACAATTTCTTTCAGTTTATCTTTTTCGCTTAGTCCACGCCTTACCTTTAGGCTAAGGTTGGCTCGGTCAAAAGAAGAAATAAAAATATTATCGGCTTTTAGTTTAAGCTGTTTAATGATATCGCGTTGTGTAGTTTTGTCAGCTGTAGCGGTTAGCGCCATAACGGGCACATCAGGAAAACGCTCGCGCACACTTCCTAACTTGGTATACTCAGGCCTGAAATCGTGCCCCCACTGCGAAATACAATGGGCTTCATCAATAGCGATCATGCTTACTTTGATCAAACTTAAAAATGTATTCAGCATGCCAAGCAAACGTTCAGGAGCAATGTAAAGCAATTTAATATTTCCATTTATAGCATCTGCTATCACGGCTTGTTCCTCCTCCGTATTTTGACTGCTGTTGAGGTATGCTGCCGCAATGCCATTGCCCTGCAGGCCATCTACTTGATCTTTCATCAATGCAATCAATGGTGATACAACTAAACAAACACCTTCTCGCATGAGTGCAGGCAGTTGAAAACAAACCGATTTTCCGCCTCCAGTAGGCATTAAAACCAACACATCTTCGTTGCGCATATTGGCCTCAATAACCTCATACTGTATACCTCTAAACGATTGATAACCGTAATACTTACTTAACAAATCGAGCGCTTTCTCTTTCATGCTGACTGACTATATTTTAATCATTTGTAGTTTCCCAAATATAAAGGTTAACCTTATAATTTAAAAATTATACTTTCAATTTTGAATAATTAAAAGCGCATAAAACTCATGTTTGTAAAAATAATTGGTTGATTAACTTCTAATCTGTCCGCTGATGATTAAATTTTTTGTATTATTTAATTGATGAGGTTATTTACTGTGACTTGCTCGTTATTAAAAATTATTGTTTTAGCAATTCTGAATTTTAACAAGTAGCATTTTGATTTATTACAATCATTGATGGTAATGATTTAATGCGGTCAAATCAGCTACTATTTATTACATTTGCATTTTTTAAAGAAAACACTTCATCATCATGTCTCAAACAACCATTGCCGGAGCCCCCGAAACTGTTGAAACAGCTCAAAAGCTTGGATTGCTGCCACAAGAATTTGATCGTATTTGCGAAATACTAGGGCGTGTGCCTAACTTCACCGAGCTGAGTATTTTTTCAGTGATGTGGAGCGAACATTGCTCCTACAAAAACTCAATTGTATGGCTCAAAACATTACCTAAAGACGGACCTCGAATGCTTGCAAAAGCGGGAGAGGAAAATGCCGGATTAGTTGATATTGGCGATGGTTTGGGTTGTGCTTTTAAAATTGAATCGCACAATCATCCTAGTGCACTTGAGCCCTATCAAGGCGCTGCCACTGGTGTTGGCGGTATCAATCGCGATATTTTTACAATGGGTGCAAGGCCAATTGCACAGCTCAACTCTCTTCGTTTTGGCAATATCCATTCTAAAAGAACAAAGTGGCTTATGCGTGGTGTAGTTAAAGGCATTGGTGATTATGGTAATGCATTTGGTATTCCGACTGTTGGGGGAGAAGTTTTTTTTGATGATTGCTACGAGGTAAATCCACTGGTGAATGCCATGAGTGTGGGAATCGTTAAAAAAGGAGAAACAATTTCAGCAACTTCCTATGGAGTAGGGAATCCGGTTTATATTGTAGGATCGGCTACGGGTAAAGATGGTATACATGGTGCAACTTTTGCCTCGGCCGATATCACCGAAGACTCTGCTAAAGACCTTCCTGCCGTGCAGGTTGGCGACCCTTTTCAAGAAAAACTACTGCTCGAAGCTACTTTAGAGGTAATCAAAACGGGTGCGGTAATTGGCATGCAAGATATGGGCGCAGCGGGAATCACGTGCTCAACGAGCGAAATGAGCGCTAAGGGCGAACATGGTATGATTATTCATCTGGATAAAGTTCCTGCCCGTCAGGCAGGAATGCAACCTTTTGAAATATTGCTCTCCGAGAGTCAAGAACGAATGCTGATTGTTGTGCAAAAAGGACGTGAAAAAGATGTTGAGGCGGTTTTTCAAAAGTGGGACCTAAATTGTGAGGTCATTGGAGAAGTAACAGCAAGCAAAAGACTTCAGTATTACATGAACGGTGTCCTTGTGGCCGATGTTCCTGCTAACGATTTGGTGCTTGGCGGAGGAGCCCCTGTGTATCATCGCGAGTACAAGGAACCAGCTTATTATGCCGAAGCAAAAAAGTTTGATATCAATACCGTAGCAGAGCCAAAAAACTATGCCGAAGTAATGAAACATCTGGCTAAGCACCCAAACATAGCGTCAAAAAAATGGGTATATGAACAGTATGATAGCATGGTGGGAACCATCAATATGAGCACCAATAAGGCTTCTTCAGCAGCTATCGTAAATTTGAAAGATAGCGACAGGGCTTTGGCACTCTCTGTTGACTGCAACAGCAGGTATGTAAATGCAGATCCTGAAATAGGATGCGCTATCGCTGTGGCCGAGGCATCAAGAAACATTGTGTGCTCAGGTGGAATTGGCTTGGCCATAACAAACTGTTTAAACTTTGGAAATCCTTATAACCCTGAGGTTTATTGGCAATTTGTTGGTGCCATCAAAGGAATGGGAATGGCATGTAAAAAATTTGAAACACCTGTAACAGGCGGCAATGTTAGTTTTTACAACCAAAGCTCTTATGGCGATAAAACAGAACCCGTGTTCCCAACACCAACAATAGGTATGTTGGGAATTTTAGACAGCAAGGCAACCTTTACCGGCATAGGGTTTAACAAACCCGGAGATTTGATTTATTTAATAGGAGAATCTGCGAATGATATCAATTCTTCGGAGTATTTGTACTCATTTATTGGTATAAAAAACAGTCCTGCGCCACATTTTAATTTGGATAGCGAATATCAAGTACAGCAAGCAGTTGCTGCATGCATCAAGTTGGGTGTTGTGGCATCTGCAAACGATTGTGCCGATGGCGGATTATTTATCACCTTGCTCGAAAGTGCGATGTCAAATAACTTGGGTTTTAGCATAAAATCAGATAGAAAGGTTCGTAAAGATGCATTTTTATTTGGCGAGGCACAAAGCCGTGTGGTCATCAGTTTCGATCCTGCAAATAAGGAAGCAGTTGAGCAATGTTTGCATATAATGAATGTGCCTTTTAATGAGTTGGGCCAGGTTGTAAGTAATGATATTTTGATTGATCACGAAAGCTTTGGAAAAACAATTGATTTTAAACAATTGTATGAACACTCCATTGCGGAAATCATGTCTGAAAACTAACTCAATATTAAACTGCCAATTTTGACAAAAGTTGCCTTTCATACCTTAGGATGTAAACTGAATTTTGCAGAAACAAGCACTATTGCACAACAGTTTTCTAATGGGGGTTATCAACGCGTACCATTCGATAATGCAGCAGATGTTTACGTAATCAATACTTGCTCCGTTACCGAAAATGCCGACAAGGAGTGCAAAAAAATTGTGCAGCAAGCACTCAAGCAAGCACCCGATGCTTTCGTTTGTATTGTTGGTTGCTATGCACAATTGAAGCCTGATGAAATTGCAAAAATACAAGGTGTTGACCTTGTACTCGGGGCTACCGAAAAGTTTCGAATCATGGATTACATCAGCGATTTAAACAAAAAACATTTTACAGAAATTCATAGCTGCGAAATTGAAGAGGCCAATGTTTTTACCCCTGCATTTAGTATAGGCGATAGAACAAGAGCTTTTTTGAAGGTGCAAGATGGCTGTGATTATAGCTGTACCTACTGCACTATTCCTCTGGCTCGCGGCATCAGTCGTAGCGATAGTTTAAACAATGTTGTTGATAATGCCGCCATTATAGCAAAAAAAGGGATCAAGGAAATTGTGCTTACGGGGGTCAATATTGGCGATTACGGAAAAGGCGAATTTGGCAATAAAAAACATGAACATACTTTTCTTGATTTGGTAAAGGAACTCGACAAAGTTGATGGTATTGAACGATTCCGTATTTCAAGCATAGAGCCCAATTTGCTTAAAAATGAAACCATTGAATTTGTAGCTGCCTCAAAAAAATTTGTGCCACACTTTCATATCCCACTACAAAGTGGAAGTAATAAAATTTTAAAGCTGATGAAAAGGCGCTACATGCGCGAGCTATACACCGAAAGAGTAAATACGGTGAAACAACTTATGCCAGATTGCTGTATAGGAGTAGATGTTATCACGGGATTTCCCGGAGAAACAGAAGAAGATTTTATGGAAACTTACGATTATTTAAATGCGTTGGATATTTCCTATCTACATGTATTTACCTATTCAGAGAGGGTGAACACAGAGGCTGCTGCTTATGGAAATATTGTTAGCATAACCGAAAGGAAACGAAGAACAAAAATGCTACGCATACTATCTTCAAAAAAGAAAACATCATTTTACAATAAATATAAAAATACCACCCATGAGGTGTTGTTCGAAAGCGAAGAAAAAAACGGTCGCATTTATGGATACAGCCGAAACTACTTAAGAGTGAGTGTGCCTTATCAGCAATCGCTGATTAACCAAAAGCAATGGGTAACAATTAACAAAATGGATGCTGATGGAAACCTTACAGCTGATTTATCGGTTTGATGCGCTTGCTAGCGTTGATAATACGAGGGAAGAATATTTATCGTTAATAATTAGTTAATTGAAGTTTAATTTATAGCTTTGATAATAAATTCTTAAAGAAGATTAATGAGTGAAAATGAACAATATTCCATTTCCCCAAAATCGGGAAGACTGCGTAAAAGGGTTAGACTAAAGTATAAAAAAAAGCGTCCTGTAGTTACCAAGAAAAAAGTTAAAAAAATTCTCAGTA
>JBILUU010000154.1:0-6645 GCA_044370815.1 Bacteroidia bacterium | reverse complement strand
CGGTGTAAGATTTGTTTACATCATATTCCTGAGAAAGATGATTGGCTCCAAAGAAAAAGTGCATTGGGATAATCTGCATGCTGCTCGACTGATTATACGAAACGATTTCAGGTATTAGTTTATGATTGTAACTTGGGTTACCTATTTTTGAATTGTAATCATTTTGGTTTGATTGGTGGTATGAGAATGGGCAAAGAAAATCAAAAGCACAAAATAGGCTGAAACAGGAGAAAAGGATTACAATTACTGTATAAAAACGCGTTGATTTCATTTTCTTGCAAAAATAAAAAATATTAATTACGCTTAACCAACTTTTAAACAATCCAATGGTTGCAAAAGTTCAGTTTACATAAAAATTTGAGCCGTTGAAATATTTACATTTGACCGTAACAAATAAATTTATGAAACACAACAAGCCTTTAATATTAGTAACCAATGATGATGGTATTTATGCGCCCGGTATAAGGGCTCTCATAGAGGTTGTAAAAGATATGGCCGATGTTCTGGTAATTGCTCCCGACAAGCCGCAATCAGGAATGGGGCACGCTATTACCATTAATTCTACTTTAAGAATCAATCAATTGGTGAATGAAGAACATTACAAAGAATATAGCTGCAGCGGCACCCCTGTCGACTGCGTAAAAATTGCGGTCAACAAATTGCTTCCCCGTAAACCTGACCTATGTATTTCTGGAATCAATCATGGTTCAAATTCATCAATAAACGTTATTTACAGTGGCACTATGTCGGCTGCGGTTGAAGGTTGTATTGAGTCAATTCCTTCTATCGGTTTTTCATTATGCAATTACGCGGTAGAGGCCAATTTTGAGGCCTCCAAAAAAGTAGCTGCCAAATTAATCGCTAAAATATTACAAAATAGCTTGCCCGAAGGCGTTTGCCTCAATGTAAATATCCCCAACATTGAGTTCGACAAATTAAATGGCATTAAAATTTGCCGTCAAGCTAAAGCCAATTGGGAAGAAGAGTTGGACGAACGAAAAGATCCAATGGGTAAAAGCTATTATTGGCTTACCGGAGTGTTTAAAAATTATGATCATGGCACCGATACCGATGAGTGGGCATTGGCTAACCAATTTGTGAGTGTGGTTCCTGTGCACATCGATTTTACTGCACATCACACCATTCCCTTTCTAAAAAAAATGGACATTGAATTATGATAAACGCTGAAAACAAATTAAAAAAATTCGATTCCTTCAAAGTAGGTTTTTCCTTGGGCATTGTTGCACCCGTAATTATCTTCTTTGGCTATTACAAACTCAACTACGACTTCATCAAATTCAATTCATTTGTTGAAGATGCTTTTATGAAAAGCATTTTTGCTCCGCTGCTCAGCTTGTGTGTGATCATCAACCTAGGCATTTTTTATTTGTTTTACTGGAAATATTTTAACCTGGCAGCACGAGGCGTGATTGGTGCAACAATTGTTTATGCTATCATGATATTTATCGTAAAATTATTCTTTTGATGCGCAACATCCCCCTACTTCTATTAAGTACAACGATCATATTTTTTACCTCTTGTAAAAAGGCGAGAATAAAAAAACAAATTACGGGCACATGGCAAGTTGCCGAAATGTACACCGATAGCAAAAATTTATTGATTAAGGAAATAGATGGTTTTATGCTCCCTACCGGCTGCGATACACTCAAATTTTCTCAAACCGAAACACTCAGTACCACCATTATATTTGACGAAGACGGCATTTACACACGTATCGAAAAAACAACAGTGCAATACCCCGACACACTGCAATCTCGACTACAGTGTAAGGTAATTTTTGCCGATTCAATAATTGAAAATACAGAAAAAGGCATGTGGAAATTTGAAGGCAATGAAACACTTTCGATGATTGCCGAGAATAATAATTTTGAAGGTAATAAAATTGTTTCAATTAGCAATACCAATATGGAATGGCAAACAGATTTAACCGTATCACAGGGATTTTTAGTGTTTAACGGAATAAAAACAACCAAGCTGATTAAGCGCTGAAAAAAGGTAAACATTAATACATGAAATACTATATCATTGCTGGCGAGGCCTCTGGTGACCTACACGGTTCAAATCTAATTAAGCAAATAAAAAAGCTTGATGCTCAAGCCTCTTTCCAATGCTGGGGAGGCGATAAAATGAAAGCACAAGGCGTTACCCTTGTTAAACACATTAAAGATTTGGCATTTATGGGATTTTTTGAAGTAGTTGCCAACCTCTCTACCATTCTTAAAAACATAAAATTTTGCAAGGCCGATATTTTATCATACCAACCCGATGCACTCATATTAGTTGACTATCCGGGTTTCAATTTACGCATTGCCGAGTTTGCCAAGCAACACCATATCAAGGTTATTTACTATATCTCGCCCCAAGTGTGGGCATGGAAACAATCACGTGTTAAAAAAATAAAAGCTACCGTTGACCGCATGATTGTAATTTTACCCTTCGAAAAAGATTTTTATCAAAAATATGCTTATGAAGTATACTATTGCGGTCATCCCCTACTCGATGCCTTTGAAGAAATTAGTTTCAGCAGCAACACTTTAAATGAATTTATTAAAATAAACCAACTCTCTCAAAAGCCAATCATAGCGCTTTTGCCCGGAAGCAGAAAACAAGAAATTGCAAGCATGCTCCCCATCATGTTAAGTGTTACCAAGCATTTTAGTGCCTACCAGTTTATTGTTGCCTGCGCCCCATCAATCTCAAGTGATTTTTACAATCAATTTACTGCACAAAGCAAGGCCGTTTTAGTATACGACCAAACCTATCAGCTATTGCAACACGCTAAAGCAGCCCTAGTAACCTCGGGCACTGCCACGCTGGAAACCGCTCTATTTGATGTGCCTGAGGTAGTTTGTTATAAAGGCAACAAAATATCTTATCACATCGCACGAAGGCTCATTAAAGTAAAATATATATCTCTCGTTAATCTAATCATGGATCGCGAGGTTGTAAAAGAACTCATTCAAGATGAACTTAACGAACAAAATTTGATAGCCCAACTCAATGAAATTTTATTGCCCGAGCATCAGGCACAAATGAAAAAATTGTATGCCGAGTTAAAAAATAAATTAGGCGGCAAGGGCGCCTCCGAACGCGCTGCAAAGCACATACACCATTTTTTACACCCTTAAATGTGATGTCATTCAAAAATTACATATTAGTTGCTTGCTGTTTAATCCCTATGCACCTGCATGCAAGCATCAGCGAGGTAAAAATTGGCATCCTTTATGGTATGAACCTTACCGAGGTAACAGTAAGCGGCAAAAAAGAAAATGTAAAATTTCTGATCGACTCTGTTCAATTTCACCTCAACCAAGAAAGCTACAATATCAGAATTGTTGCCACACACGATAGTCTTAAACTATATATGCATGATAGTTTAATTGGCGTGGCAAAAACATTTAAAATAGAAGGAGGAAACTATCAAACCACCCGATTGTTGCATCCAAGTTTTAAGAACGAAAAAATTTACAGAGGCAGTATACTCTTTACCGGCAACAAAGGATTTTTATTCCCAATTAATATATTAGATATCGAGGAATATTTGCCCGGAGTGCTCGAAGCAGAAGTAGGAATAGGACGTCCGCCTGAATATTACAAGGTGCAAGCCATTATTTGTCGAACCTATACCTTAAGTCATTTGCGCAGGCACGAAATGGAAGAATTCAACCTATGCGACAAAGAACATTGTCAAGTATTCAAGGGCTACACCACCAAGAGTGCCGATATCATGCAAGCCATAGAAAAAACCGAAGGCGTAGTTATTGTGGATCAAGAATTTTCGCTTATTACAGCGGCCTTTCATGCCAACTGTGGAGGGCAAACAGTGAATAGCGAAGATATATGGAACAAAAAATTAAGTTACCTCAGGAGCATTACCGACACCTTTTGTATCCGTCAAAAAAGTGCAGTTTGGAGCAAAGAGATAAGCTCCGATAAATGGGCAGCATGCATGCAAAAACTATGCAGCAATTATAGTGCTGCAACCGACACCTTGCTGTTAAACCACGAGGGCTCTTTTCTTCAATTCAGCAGAAAACGAGACTATCCGCTCAATCAAAACTGTGTCATTCCGCTAAAAGACATTCGTAATGGATTGGGGCTTCGCTCCACATTTTTCAACGCACATCAGCAAAACGGTCACATCTTACTCAGCGGACGCGGCTTTGGTCATGGAGCCGGGCTTTGCCAAGATGGTGCCATTCGCATGTCAAAACTCGGTTATAACTATAAATCAATCCTGCACTTTTACTATCAAAATGTAAGCATCGTACATCTCGACAAGATCGACTTTTTCAGATTCGATGAATAAGCTTATTTTTAATGAGGGCAACCCCTGCTCCACCCTTTCAGGCAACACAACAGGGCCAGGCTTTCCGTGCTACACGGTAGCTCACTCCAATCCCTGTTGCAGCTTACCTCACCTATCACAACCTTATCTGAGCCTAGTTTCCGAACTACGCCCTTCATATTTTAACCCAAATTCCGCATTAGAAAATGCGGAATCGCTAAAACAGCTGTAATTCAATCCATTGGTTCAATGGATTGAAAACACCTGCTAAGCGGGATTACCCTCATAAAATCACTAGTGCGTTACATGCGTAACTTCTACTGATTAATTCGGGTTTAAACACAAAAATGAATTCAATATTTTATACCAATTGCATTTATTTTTTAGTCTAATTAGGGCTTGCTGAATAACTCAGAATTATCTGATTTAGATATATTTGCGTTATAAAATACATAAAAAAGTGCAAGGTAAAAATCAAGAGAAGCCAATAAAATCAAACAGAAGGCTTGCATCTACTCAAAAATACATCAGTCCGAATCAGTTGACCTTAGATGGATTTGAGACCCCATTTGAACATCAGTTAACGATTGAAAATCGATGGGTAAAGCTTGCCAAGCTTTTGCCATGGGATAGTGTTATCCGTTTGTACAATAAGCAGTTTTCTTCCAAGGAAGGTAGACCTCCAATCAATGGTCGTATCGTGATAGGGGCTGTTATTATTAAGCATATGCTTAATCTATCAGACAGAGAGACAATTGCTCAGATTCAGGAAAATATGTTTATGCAATATTTTCTTGGGTATTCAAGTTTTACCAATGAGCCACCATTTGATGCAAGTTTATTTGTAGACATTCGAGAGCGGTTAGATTTATCAATTACAACAGCCATATCAGAATTGGCTATTGCTCATCATTTCGATAAACTTGAAAAGCAAGAGCAAACAGCAGAGAGCGAATTATCACATAAGAACGACAATGAAGAACCACCACAGGGTAAAGAAGTTGAAACTTGTGAAAGACTATTACACAAAGGCACGTTGTTGATGGATGCGACAGTGGCTCCACAAAATATTACCTTTCCAACAGATTTAAAAGTGCTTAACTCATCTCGAGAAAAGAGTGAAGAAATCATTGATAAACTTTACAATAAAGAGATACACTTAACTGAAAAACCGCGCACTTACAGAAAAATAGCAAGAAAGGATTTTTTATTAACCGCTAAGAAAAAAAATAAGTCTCACAAAGAAATAAGAGAAGCCAATGCAAAGCAACTTAGGTATCTTAAACGAAATATAGGGCATATTGAAGAACTATTGAAGGTTTACGAAAACGATATTAAAAAATCACCACTTAAAGAAAAACTGAGTGATTATTATCAAACCATCAAGAAAGTTTATGAGCAACAAAATTATATGTTCGAAAACGGTTTGCATACCGTAGAAGACAGAATTGTAAACATACATCAACCGCATGTAAGGCCAATTGTTAGAGGCAAGGAGGGTAAAAAAGTAGAGTTCGGAAGTAAGATACAGCTATCGCTGATTAATGGTTTTAGCTTTATTGACAAACTAGATTGGAACAGCTTTAATGAAGGAACTTGTTTAAAACAATCAGTTGAAAATTACCTCGAAAGATTTAAGTGTTATCCAGAAAAGGTATTAGCGGACAAAATCTATTGTAACAGAGAAAACAGAGCCTATCTCAAAGGGCTTGGTATAAAACTGGAAGCAAAACCACTTGGTAGACCTAGCAAAGAGGCAATGTCAATTCATGTAAGTCCAGGAGAACGAAATCCAGTTGAAGGAAAGTTCGGTCAGGCTAAAACAGCGTATGGAATGAATAACATATTAGCCAAACTGCAAACAACTTCTGAATCATGGATAGGCTCAATAGTTATGGTATTAAACCTCGTCAAGCTGGCGGGGTTAATACCGCTTTGGATTAAAATCATCTTGTTAAAATTAGAAAATGATTGGAAAAATATAATCAATCGATTTTGTGTTGACTTGAGATTAACAGCAAGCCCTAAATATGAGCCAGTTTTAAATGATGCCTTTGCGGACTTTGCACAACATTATAGCACTATAATTTTGCCTGCCAGAGCCTATAAACCAAGAGACAAGGCTTTAGTAGAAAATGCTGTTCGTATCATTTACAATCGCATTTATACTAAGTTACGCGGGGCTAGGAAAGTTTATCAAGGATTAGTGACAGCAAAGACTCTATAGTTTAGCGTTACTTTTCCATCCCAAATTGCAAGCACATTTTATTTTTTGCAGCAACACAATCCATCGCAATAAAAAATAAAAAGAGCTTACAATGCTGCGCACGGTTTTG
>JBILUU010000153.1:0-6836 GCA_044370815.1 Bacteroidia bacterium | reverse complement strand
AAGGCTTGGGCAAATTGCTTAATACCATCAAAATTGTACAAAGCCGCCTAAATACCGATTTAGAAATAGAAGGGATTTTACTTACCATGTACGATATCAGACTTCGCTTGAGTAATCAAGTGGTGGAGGAAGTAAAAACACATTTTCAGCAAATGGTATTCGATACCATCATACAGCGAAACACAAAGCTAGGAGAAGCGCCAAGCTTTGGCGAAACCATCATCATGCACGATGCAACAAGTAAGGGAGCCATCAATTATCTCAATCTAGCTAGAGAAATTTTACAAAAGAATGGTCTTACACGACTAAGTAATGACGAAAAAACTTTACCGGAAGAATAATCATGAGTAACAATACCAAAAAAAGAGCTCTGGGTAAGGGATTGAGCGCCCTTTTAGAGGATAACAAAACGGATATCACTAGCAGCAATACTGTAACCGAAATTAGCACTGCGGTGGTTGGCAGTGTGGCTATGCTAAAAATTTCGCAGATAGAAACCAACCCGTTTCAACCCCGCACACATTTTGAAGAGGTAGCCCTGCAAGAATTGGCTGACTCTATAGCGCTGCACGGAATTATTCAGCCGGTAACAGTGCGCAAAATGGGATACGATAAATATCAGCTTATCAGTGGAGAAAGACGCTATAGGGCTTCGCAACTTGCGGGGCTTACAGAAGTGCCTGCATATATAAGAATTGCCAACGATCAAGCAATGCTCGAGATGGCACTGGTTGAAAATGTGCAACGCGAAAATCTTGATGCCATTGAAATTGCAATTAGCTATAAAAGATTGATTGATGAATGTAATCTTACCCAAGAAGCCGTATCAGAAAAGGTAAGTAAGCAAAGAAGCACGGTTACCAATTATTTGCGATTGCTAAAATTACCTGAGCAAATTCAAGTGGGTTTAAAAGAGCACCAAATTAGCATGGGGCATGCCCGTTCACTCATCAATATTGATAACAAGGATACGCAGTTAGCCATTTTTCACACTATTGTTGAGCAGGATTTATCGGTAAGAGATACCGAAGAATTGGTGCGCGAAACAGCAAAGGGGGGCGCAACTGAAACCACCGAATTAAAGATCCAGCCCAAAGAAAAAACTGCAGGAAATACGGCAACAGATATTACTTTGAGCAAGGAGTTGAAAGCTGTTTTTAATAAGCATGCTGAGGTTAAAAGAGCGGCAAATGGAAAAGGGAAAATAATCCTGCCTTTTTATTCTGAGCAGGAAATGAAACTGTTCCTGAATCGCTTGTTCAGATAAATGCAACACATGTTTTTAAGGCACCACAATTGCATGAAAAATACAATGTTTTTATTGTTTTTTTTTGTGTGTCATTTGATGCTGTCTGCGCAGCAATTACCGGCCTCGCTCACCAATGTTGAAATGCTTGCTGTTCACCCTGTAACAGTGATATCTTTGCATGCCGATACCTTGCTTAAAGATAAAAAGAGCTCCGAGAAACATTTAAAAAAAGTGGTTCTGCATAATCCTAAAAAAGCCGTTTTGTTGAGTGCCGTATTGCCGGGAGCAGGTCAAATTTACAACAAGAAATATTGGAAAGCACCAATAGTTTGGGCCGGTATTGGGGCATGTGGTTTTTTTATTAGAAATAATCACTTGCTTTACAGCGATTATAAGAGTGCCTTAATTCAGCGTGCCGACACATCTATCAAGGAGCCCGACAAATACCTTGGTGTGTACTCATCAGATCAGTTGATTACTTTGCAAGATCAGTATAGGCAGACTAGAGACTTGTTTATTATTGTAACCACTTTGGTGTATGTGCTCAATGTGGTTGATGCGCTTGTTGATGCCCATCTCTTTTCTTTTGATGTGAGTGATGATTTAAGCTTTAACTGGCAACCTTATTTCAATACGAGTGTTTATAGCGGTAATGCTGCCGGTGTAAGTATGCAACTGAAATTTAGGTAACAAAAACAAATGGATTTTTTTCCTCAAGATACTGATAAGCAATTTGAATTTGATAAAATCAAAAGTCATATTGTGCAACATTGCCGATGCACTCCTTCGCGAGAGTTGGCCGCAGCCATAAAACCTGTAAAGCAGGTGGAGCAATTGATGATGTTACTCTCACAGTGTGATGAGTACAAGCGTATCATTGAACACAAAATGTTTTTTCCTGACTCAACCTTTACCGATTTAAGTAAAGAAGTAGGATTGTTATTTATACAAGGTTCGGTGATAGGGCAGGAGCAGTTTAGTAACATCAGATCGGTGAGCGATACGGTGAATACTATCATTGCCTTTTTAACCGAGAAGCAAAAGTTGTTTCCGGCCCTGTTTAAATTGATTGATGAGTTATATATCACCACCGAAATAATTGATGCCATTAATCACATCATTGATATACATGGCGAGGTAAAATCATCTGCTTCAAAAGAGTTGGCAGAAATAAGGAGGGATTTGAGTGCCAAAAGGAGAGAGGCAGATCGTAGGTTTAGAAGTTTTGTGAATGATTTAAGAAAACTGGGTTGGCTGCGCGATAACGAAGAAAACTTTTATAACGGAAGGAGAGTGCTATCGGTATTGGCTGAGCACAAACGTGATGTAAAAGGATTGGTACATGGCAGCAGTGATACAGGCAAAACCACATTTATTGAACCATATAATACAATAGAAATCAATAACGAAATTGCCGATTTAGAGCAATCTGAAAAAAGAGAAGTATACCGTTTGCTTAAGCAGCTAACTGATGATATCAGGCCGCACCGAACGCTCATTAAAAATTATCAACTAGCACTTACGCATATAGATTTTACCCGAGCAAAGGCCTTATTTGCAACCGAAATAAATGGTCACCTGCCGCAAATTGAAAAGCAACCGGTGATCAAGTTGGTAAATGCACGTCATCCGTTATTGCTGTTGCAAAACAAGCATCATAAAAAAAATACTGTTCCACTTAATCTTCATTTGGATGCGCAACATCGTATTGTAATTATCAGTGGGCCTAATGCCGGTGGTAAGTCAATTACACTCAAAACGGTAGGGTTGTTGCAAATGATGTTGCAAAGCGGATTGCTGATATCTGCTGCCGAAGGATCGGTGATGAGTTTGTTTCAGCAGGTACATAGCGATATTGGTGATAGTCAAAGTATAGAATATGAGTTGAGTACCTACAGCAGTAGATTGGTAAAAATGAAGTACTTTGTGGAGCATGCCAACCGCAGAACTTTAGTACTTATTGATGAGTTTGGTACCGGTTCTGACCCCGAATTAGGAGGAGCTATTGCCGAAGTGATATTAGAAGAGTTGGCAAGAAAAAAAGCTTTCGGAATAGTTACAACGCACTACACCAATATTAAACTGCTTGCCGAAAATTTGCACGGTGTTACCAATGCATGCATGGTTTTTGATGCCGAAACACTACAGCCAAAATATGAATTGCTTGTGGGTCAGCCAGGCAGTTCATATACCTTTGAGGTAGCTCGCAAAATTGGTTTGCCCGAAGATATCTTGACAAGGGCAGGTAAAAAAATTCAGCGCGAAAAATTAAAGCTCAATCACATGTTGCTCACCTTACAAAAGGAAAAACAGAAGTTAAGTAATAGCATCGATGAATTAAAAAAGCAGGAAGATAAGGCAGATGAGTCGAGCAGAAAGTATGATGCCTTAGCAGAAAAAATAAGACTTAAACTTGAGCGTGATAAAGAAAAGGCCGAAGAAAATGTGCGGCTTGCAGAGCTGGGAAGGCGACTGCATGCCCTTACACAAGATTGGGAAAAAGCCACTCAAAAAAAGGAAGTCATACAAAAGTTTGTTGGGCTAATGACGGCTGAAAAAAAGAAAAAAATGGAGAAAATAGCGGAAGAAAAACGCAGCCGAAAAAAAGAAAAAACAATTGCCCGAAAAATAGAACAAATTAAAGTTGGCAGTAACGTAAGATTACTCAATAGCAAGCAAACAGGCATTGTTGAAGAGATTGCAAAAAACAAAGCCAAAGTTACTTTTGGTGGAATTAAAAGTATTGTATCTATCGAGAACTTAGAACTCGCTTAATGCCCAATAGTATTTCGTACCCATATATTGCTCACGCAAACCAAGCAATTTCTTCAGCAATAAATTGATGAAATAGTTTTGCGCAACTCAAAAAATACAGGCTGTTTAAACCCAAATTCCGCATTAGAAAATGCGGAATCGCTAAAACAGCTGTAATTCAATCCATTGGTTCAATGAATTGAAAACACCTGCTAAGCGGGATTGCCCTCATAAAATCACTAGTGCGTTACATGCGTAACTTCTACTCATTAATTCGGGTTTAATACTTATTCAGGTGATTTTGGAAATAAAAAGAATTATATAACTTGCACCTTTTAACAACTAAAAACGAATTATTTCAAACGATTCTATGAAAGTGCTTGTAACGGGGGCAGATGGTCTGCTTGGCAACAACCTTGTTCGGGAGTTGTTAGCAAGAAATATCGAGGTTAGTGTGCTTTTGTTCAATCAAAATAAAAGTAATACTGGTTTTGATAAGTTACCCTTGAAGCGCTATTATGGGAATATCACAGATAGCAAAGTAGTGGATGAAGCTGTGGCAGGTCACGATATGGTGATACATGCTGCTGCCTCAACACAGGTATTTCCACCGCGTAGTCAGGTGATTTACCAAATTAATGTTGATGGAACAAAAAATGTGATTGATGCTTGTTTAAAACATCATATCAAACGTCTCATTCACGTTGGTACTGCCACCTCTTTTCCTCCCGGAAATAAGGAGCATCCGGGAGTTGAATCAGGTGATTATTGCGGCTTTCAATATGGTCTTGATTATCTAGATTCCAAATACATGGCGCAGCAACTCGTGCTTGAGGCAGTAAAAGCTAAAGGACTTCAGGCCATCATTGTAAATCCTACTTTTATGATAGGCCCCTATGATGGCAAACCAAGCTCAGGAGCAATGGTGATGGCGCTTGCCCAAAAAAAAATACCCGGTTATACCGATGGAGCCAAAACCTATATTGCTGTAAAAGATGCTGCTATTGCTATCGCTAATTCATTAACGGTTGGGGAAATTGGTGAGTGCTACCTCTTAGGAAACTTTAATTACACACATCAAGAGGCATTCAAAATCATTGGAAATGCCATTGGCGCTAAACCTCCCAAAATTAAATTACCTGCATCTTTAATCTGTATTTTTGGGGCCATTAATTCTTTGATAGGCAGAATAAGTGGTAAATCTCCTGCTATTACAAAGGAAATTGCCAAACTTTCGGTTGGTTATCATTGCTATTCGGGCGAAAAGGCGCGCAGAGAACTCAATATGCCCTGCACCGATTTAAGTATTGCTGCCAAAGAATGTAAAGATTGGTTTGTAGCCAATGGTTATCTTAATTAACATGCGCTATGTTTAACGATAAGGTTGTAATCATCACTGGTTCTACACAAGGCATCGGACTCAAAACGGCAGAACTCCTTGCTCAAAGAGGTGCGCTACTGATTATCAATTCGAGGCGACCCGAAAAAGTGCAGGCCGCATTGGCATACCTCAAACAATATACACAACATGTGGCAGGTTTGGCAGGCGATGTCAGCGATATAGCATTCTGTGAGGAGCTCAACAAATTTGCTGTTCAGCAATTTGGAAGAATAGATATACTGATTAATAATGCCGGTATTGCGGCAGGTGGTATTATGATGGAAAGTCGGGCAGAGGCCTTTAAAAAAGTAATTGATATTAATTTATTGGGTTGTGTTTACCCAACTCTAGCATGTTTGCCTGAATTGTGTAAGCGGCAGGGATCAGTATTGTTCATTGGTTCGGTGGCAGGTATTGCTGGCTTACCAAGTTATTCAGCTTATGCTGCATCTAAAAGAGCGCTCAGTAGTTTGGCCGAAAGTATGCGCTCAGAATTACTTGATGCCGGTGTTTTTGTAGGAATTCATTATCCCGGATTTACAGAGAATGAATCAGATAAAACAATCATGAACGCACGCGGAGAATTTGAAGTACTCAAAAAACGTGAAGGTGTGAAGGCAATGAGCAGAGAGCAAACTGCCTTGAACATTATCAAGCAATTAGAGCATAAAAAGTTTCGCATGTTTTCTTCTGTCTCTGCGTGGGCAGTTTATACTGCATACCGGTTATTCCCCAACCTGTTTGTGTGGTTGCTTGGGCGTTACAGAAAAAAAATAATGTCCATGCAATAGTACACCCTTTGATTACTGGCTTTTGGGGCTATTGTTGATATAGACCTTAAGTGCAATGTCAGTTTTGCAACCAATCAACCTCAATAGCTAACTCGTTGCGTCTGTTTACTACATCCCAAGGGGCATTGTATCCCATAAACATAAAACTACCTTTCATGATAACGGATTGATCCTTCAACACTTTTTCAAGTTCTTGGCAGTGTGCGTTAATTTTTTTGTCATTGGCAAATCCACCAAAGGTAATCACTGCCAAAGTTTTCTCGGCCACCTCCATGATCTTCACATCGCTCGAGGCCGGGGCAGGCAACTCATCTTTACGATATTGCTTAGGCATCACAAAATACATGTTGGCAGAATCGCCCATGTTCATCACAACTGGTGCTGTCATCGCTATTTTTTGACCATCGGCATTTCCACCAAAAATATAGTTGGCAATAACCCTGAAACCTGCACTGCCGCTATTGCTAAATGATTTATCGGCTAATGATGTTTGGGCTACAATCATGCGTGGATAGCGTCTGATTTCAACGTTGTTAATACGTTTAATAATGGTATAATCGGGAGTTTCTATTTGTCGAGATTTAAAAGCGTAAAACAAAAATAGGGCAATTGCTGCCACAATTACAGTAAGTATGGTCATTTTGAGTGTTTTCATGGTGTA
>JBILUU010000150.1:0-6916 GCA_044370815.1 Bacteroidia bacterium | reverse complement strand
AGAAATGAGGCTTTTTTACTAAGCGTACCAATTGTAAACTGATATGGTGCAGAGTTTTTATCGTCCTTATCTTTTTCCAATTTGCGCTTTTCTGGCTTCAACTCCTTGATGGCAGTATTAAACTTTTCATCACTCGATATAGCCATCATTGTTCCTGTTCCGTAGGTAAATAAGTACCAATTATCATTGTCATCTTCCAAATAAATATTCAAATAATCGCCACTCTTTTTTTGTACAATTTCTATCACCCCTTTTGCATATTTATTCAGTTGATTCTTTTGCACAAGTCCAATGCCAATTGGCCCAAAGGAAGTAAATGATTTGGTTCTTGGATTCCACTTCATTTTTACATCGCTTAAAAATAGGGTGTGTTCTAATTCATCAGGTATTTTTTTAAATGCACCATACAAGTTTACCTGCGATATTAACTTATCCGCTTCTTTCTTCCCAATAAATTCGATTAATGCTCTCTCATATTCTTGTCGGCCAAAAGGTACCGGCTGCATCGATGTTGAAGCTTCAAATTTTTCACTCATCATTTTCAAGATGCCATTATCAAAAAAGAAGTCGAGCGCCATAATCATATTAAAGTGAACGGTATCATTTACCAGGTTGTGCTTGATATTGCCATATGTTTGCAACTTTACTTGCCCTAATTTAGGTCCGAGTTGTATTTTACCTTCTGCATACGATTCACATTTATCTACCGATAAACTCACGTAATTTCCTGCTGCTGTAAGTTCCTTGATTTTTTCCTTAGAGCCAACCTTGTATTCGCGAGTGTTTTTATCAAAGTAAATATATCCTCCTGTGGCAATCAGCTCTCCGTCAACAATGCTTTTTCTGTGACTCACCACCGATGAATATACATGCATAGAATCGTTATTGAGTAAAAATCCGGTTACAGTCATCGTGCGTCCTTTCTTGTCCGCAACCGTGGTATCATCAAGTGGGATATATACCTCTCTAGGGTTTACATCTCCTTTAAATTCAATCCACTTGATGGCCATCTTGTTACAGTTGTGGTTAATTTTGAAACTTCCATTGAAACTGAGTAATTCATTAGCCGCTTTCAAATTCAACTGTCCCTTATAATCAAAGTAAGGACTCAGTTTAAAGTTGTCGGATTCAGGAATAGTGCCTTCTCCAATAGTTTGACCTGAACCATCGGTAGTAACCTTTTCAAAATGTACTTTTTGTTCAGTATTTTGCTCATCAATATAATTATAATCGGCTGTTCCGTAGTAACTCTTCCTTCCATAGATGTCAATGTTGGCATTAAATAGCTTATGAAATTTGGTAACGGTATTGGCCAATATTTGCGCATTGAGTAAGGTTCTGATTTTGGCTTTCTTTTCAATCACTACTTCTCCGCTATCGGGAAAAAGTCGGGCATCCGCCACATTGATGTATCTTACTTCATGGCAATAGATGATACTGGTTTTTAAATCATACTTGGCTTTTGGAGATAAAAAACGCAACGAGTCTTGGTCGGGGTGAAGTGAAATAAACTCAGCCCCTGTTAAATCCAAATCCTCATTTTGCGCATCTTTGCTGTCGATGGTTGACTTGGTTTTGGAGCTCAACTCAAGATTGTCTTTTTCCATGTACCATTTAAATTGGTCCATGTAACATAAGTACTGATTCACAGGGAATTTCACATAAGCACCGCCACCATTTGATTTGAATTCACCAACCTTATTATCAAAGTCGATATGAGATGAAAAGTTAACGGTTTGCAATCCTATATCATTGGCAGCTGCTGAGGATATCTTAATATCTGAGGTGTCCGCATCGAAAACTCGCTCACTAAAGCGCATAAATTTGGAGTCGAGCTCTGCTTTATAAAAGCGCATTGTGCCACCACCTGTCATGCCTGCAGGACTGAGCGCGGTGTGTCCGAATAATTCTGATTTACCATCATACATATTGAACGGGTGGTTGGACTTATTATAGGTATTCATATAATCTTTGTATGGCATCCAATGTACATAAGCGCTGTCGGCACTGGCTTGCGGAAATTGCGTTGTTCCTGCTGTGGCCTTGTTGCTGAAATTCTCGCACCGCGTATTCATACTGTCGGGGAAAAAGATAAAGTCTTTGGAAACAGTTGTTGAAGTTACATAATCCAACTTTCCATTTCCGCGCAATCCTTGATTGCTCATAAAAATTTTATCGTTATACTGACCTTTTCCTCCATAGGCAGGGTAGCCGCCCTCTGGGGTTGATGTTTTAAACCCTAATGATAGATCTTCCTGAAGCTTGAGCGTTTCTCTGAACTTTGGGAAAATTCCGCCCGACTCAAAGTCTCCGTTGAAGGCAAGAGCGTCATTAGTAAAGTTATCTAAACTGTCAATGGTAAAAGGATCGAGCGAAAAGCCAACCTTGCTTCGGGTATATACACCTTTTTGAATAAAGCCCTTGTCCCAATATACATAGGAATTCTTTTTAGAATTAAGAATGGGATACTGCGGATATTTCTTCCGTCCCGATTTATTGGAGGGCTCATCGATGAGTAAATCGCCATTTAGGTTCTCAATAACGGATTTTACAAATATGTACTCGGGATCTCCATTTGGAAGGTAAGAACCTGTTGCCACCTTGATTCTTAAGGAGTCAACATTGGTAAGATTGAGCTTAAACTTATCGTATTCAAAGGAAAACTCCTTGCCAAAAAATTGAAAACGGCCTGCGTTGATAATTCCAGCAAAGGTAAAGTCGCGATTTTTCTTAACTGTTATAGTTTGGCCTAAGGGGAATATATTTACGGCCTGAGAGTCGCTCAAGAAGATTTGTTTTACCCCGGTAATTTTAAGATCAAAATTGAGTAAATTGATTTTTGCTGTGGTTTGATTTCCGGCCAAGCTCGAATTAAAGCCAATCACGTCATAATCTTTTTTTCCGGCCATAAACTTGATGTAGTCAAACAAACGCTCTTGTATAACAATACGGTCTTCGTCATATTCAAAATCAACAAATCCCATATTGTTAAATGACAGCATCATAGGCCTAATGTACTCAGGGGAGATGCCCATAAAGGCCGAAATTTCATTGATACTGCCTTCTCTTGTTTGAAATTTTTCTGTAAAGTGCTTTAGTTTAACCAAAGGATTTATTTCATCTAGCCCTTGCAGCTTGTAGTAACGTTTTTCCCTGAAATAACTTTTAGATTCAAAGGTTGCATTACTTTCTGCACTTCCTTTTATCATTTCTATAGTCATTACAGGTTCATCTAATTTCCAGTAAAGGGCCTCAAAATCCATATCTAGCTGATGGTATGAATCGCTAAATGGGGCACGCGCAATTCCCTGGTTATCTCTGATGAGCGTGAGTTCCTTTTCCTTAAATATAAATTTCATATTAAGCCCGGGATGGTATATAGAATCGTTTTCGTTGTAAATAGAAACCTCGGCTTGGTCTGATGAAATTTTGTCGGTACGTATGATGAAACTTTTGGCGCCAACTTTAACAAACAATTTTTTATTACGATAGAACTTGAGGTAAGCAGGATTTTTTTTGTCGCCAGAACCAAATATTCGTGCTCCTTTTACATAAAAACCACCATCGTAGTGCACATCGGGATAAATATCCGGAATTTGCAGTCTTTTGTCATAGGAGCTAAATTCGGGGTATGAAGCGCGGTTGTCGGCTGCATCGGCAAGTACCTTGTCGGTAAGCTTTCCTAGTAAAGAAGTTTTGAAGTAATTTTTGTTGTAATACTCAACCGAGTCTGCTGTGTAGGATGATGTTTTGCATGAAATTTTATAATTGTTTAAATCGGCATAACAGAGATTCTCATCGATACCGGCTCTTCTCCAGTCAACACGGCCTTTGCTACCCACCCATAATTGTTGAATTGGATAATAAACTCCGCTTGTTTTCATGATCGTGGCGCTGTCACCTTTTGCGTAGCAGCTGATGTCTGTTTTGGGAAATACAACTCGCGGTACCGAGTCAAACTCGAATTTATAATCGTTGCTGCTTGCACGCCATTCAGTAGTGGTAGATTTAAAGAAAGCTCTATTTTTAAAAAGTCCTTCGCTCATGGCACAATAGCTGTAAAAACCGGTCATGGTTTTGGCTCGAAGCAGTTTTTCTACCCCTTTTTGCCAGGCAAAATAGCTTTCTCTTGGCTGATTCCCGTTTTCAAAATTCATCACTGAGCCCAAAAAGTTGGTGAAATCAGGGTATGGTTTTGACCTTTTGGTGAGCATCATATTACACGTAGAACGAATAAATTGCTTTTGATCCAAACTTACCTTGTTGCTCCAAACGTCAGAAAACTTGTCCATAAAATCTCTGGCCTCCTTTTTATCCCAGGTTTCGAGCAATTGAAGCAATTCTTCCAGAATTACCAAATCATCATTTGAAAAAACTTGTAATTTGGTTTGGCTTTTTGCAGGTTCGCTTAATATAAACAAAACTGAAAAAAACGATATCAGTAACTTGTATGCAATGCCCTTACAGGAGAGTGTTTTCATAGAGAATATACAGCGTATAATTGTCCTCAATATTATTAATAATGAGAGATAGCTACAACTAAACTTTTGACATTTTGTTAACTAATTAAATTAAAAGAATAGGTTTGCACAATGATAATGTTTTACGGTAAAATGCTTATTGAAATATGATATGGTATGGAACTATCGACCATAAGTCGATCAAAAGAATGGGCGAAAACAATTTAAGCGCGCATCTTGGTATAGAATTTACTGAAATTGGCGATAATTATATAAAAGCCACTATGCCTGTTGACCATCGTACCAAGCAACCATATGGTTTGCTGCACGGAGGGGCTTCGGTTGCGCTAGCCGAAACTGTAGGCAGTTACGCCTCTCATTTGGTGGTTGATGCTTCAAAATTTCAGACTGTTGGCATCGAAATTAACGCCAATCATATCAGAAAAGTAAGCAGTGGCTTTGTTACTGCTTGCGCCAAGCCAATTCATTTGGGTAAAACCACGCATGTATGGACCATTGAAATTACAGATGAAAGCTCAAATTTGGTGTGCATCAGTAGATTAACAGTGGCAGTAATACCTAAAAAGCATTAACAAGCGGATGTGTACAAAACGAAAAAATAATTTTGCAGAAGAATAAAAAGTTCATACATTTGCACTCCAATTTTAAAAAACACAGGCAATGAAAAGAACGTTCCAGCCTTCGCAGCGTAAAAGAAGAAATAAGCACGGTTTCCGTGAAAGAATGGCCACTGCCAACGGCAGAAGAGTGCTTGCAGCGCGCAGGGCACGCGGTCGTAAGAAGTTGACCGTTTCTGACGAAAAGTTACACAAAAAATAGGATTATTGATTAATATCTATACTTTTGAAGGGGTTTTTTAACCCCTTTTTTTTATTCACTTAATGCCATTTATTATGAGTTTTACAAAAGAATTTAAAGAATTTGCCATGCGTGGCAATGTTGTCGATTTAGCTATCGGGGTTATCATCGGTGGTGCATTCGGAAAAATTGTTGGATCGCTTATCGATGATGTGATTACACCTCTGCTGCTTAAACCAGCGCTTGATGCTGCGCATTTGAGCAAATTAGAAGACCTAACCATGATGGGTTCTGTGAAGTACGGTGTATTTCTATCAGCAGTCATTAATTTTATCATTGTCGCTTTTGTAATGTTTCTCATTATTAAAGGGATGAATGCAGCTAAGAAAAAGGAAGATGCTGTTGCGCCTCCTGCGCCAAGTGAGCAAGAAAAACTCCTCATGGAAATTAGAGATCTGCTCAAAAAATAGTTTCAAATTTTAAACTTTTCATTCAATTATCATGAAAAAACTTTTATCGGTTTTATTACTTGTATATTGCTCCAATTTATGCGCGCAAAACGATACTATTTGGCGTAGCGGAGGCCTGTTTAACTTTAACTTCAACCAAGCTAATTTTTATCAGTGGGCGGGAGGTAATAACAATTCATTAGCGCTAAACGGATTAGCGGCTGTTTATTCAAAATATTGCAAAGGCAGCTGGACATGGGACAATACGGGCGATTTTGCTTTGGGTGCCATCAAACAAGGAGAGGGTGGTGAACTTCGCAAGTCTGATGACAGAATTGATATCAACTCAAAGTTGGGCTACGATATCGGAAAAAAACTTTATTTTTCTTTGCTAGCAGGATTCAGAACTCAATTTACAGAAGGTTTTGTTTTCAATAGTGATGGAACAAGAGATCGCATATCAAATTTATTGGCACCTGCTTACGCGCTTGGTTCCATTGGTATTGATTACAAACCAAATTCCGATTTCACTTTTTTCTTATCTCCTGTTACAAGCAGAACCTTGATTGTGATGGATGAAAAATTAAGTCAGGTAGGCGCTTTCGGGGTGAAGCCCGGAGACAACATTCTTGCTGAGTTTGGAGCCTATATGACCACCAAATACAAAAAGAATATCATGGAAAATGTTACCCTATCCTTACGTCTCGATCTTTTTTCCAACTATTTAGATAAACCTAAAAATGTAGATGTAAACGCTGAGTTTTTGCTTGTGTTTAAAATCAATAAGTTCCTCCAAGCATCAATTAGTTCTATTCTATTATACGATGATAATACACTCGTTCCCGTGTCTTTAGACAATGGTGAGTATCGTCAAGGCAAAGGTGTACAGCTTAAGAATGTGTTAGGTATTGGATTGTCATACAAACTTCAGAAGTTTAAAATCAATAGTAATAAGTAATACCATTTAAATTTATTAAATAGCCCAGAGCTAATTAATAAATTTACAATGGCAAAGGCCAATATAACAAAATACAGTTCAATCAAATTGAACTATTTATGTTGTGTAATTGGTATAAAGTATAAATGCTGATGCTTGAAAGTGTCCTCCTTCAGGGCACTTTTTTCATTTCCCGCGGTGGGTAGTTGATGTGCTCGAAATTTTTATTTTTATCTATCCTGCATTCTAAA
>JBILUU010000149.1:0-6933 GCA_044370815.1 Bacteroidia bacterium | reverse complement strand
TTGAGCGAACGGGCGGCTTGCGAACCGCTGTAATCAAATTCACAGGCCTGCCCAATTACAATGGGTCCGCTGCCAATAATTAAAACCGATTTAATGGAAGTATCTTTAGGCATAAAATTGTCAATTTTTGCTGCGAATTTAAGATTTAATCTAGTGGTGTTTTTAGTGATTTACTAACAAAACAATTTGAAAATTTGAAAATTTGAAAATTTGAAAATTTGAAAATTCGATAATTTGAAAATGGAAAAATGAATGGTTAAGAAAGATGAAAATTTTATACGATTTGAAATTTTATCTTTTTTTTGGGCGTTTCCTTGCTTTGGCAAGGTCGCGCTTTTTACTCCAATCTTTTGCCGGCCAGGCAAAAGGATTTCCGCTGCAATCGCTAACGCGAGATTCAATCAGCTGATATCAATGATTAGCTGATGTATGATTTATTGCTTGAAATGTAAAATGTATTTGTCATTTTTAATCGGCATTCTGCTCAAAGTGCTGTGATTGTTCAAATGCGAGACATATGCAATTAATATATTTTGAAGACTATTTCACGATGACAGAGTTACTTATGAGGATTCAGTAATTGGCACATTTCTCAATAGGCACATTGGCAAAAAAAATCAATTTTTCACCCTATTAAACTTTAAGGTACCCAACATCCAATCAGGTAAGGTTTTAGTGCGGTCGCGTTTGCTTACATCCAAGTACCAACCAATCTTCTTTAAAATAGGAATACGATAAGTTTCCACAAACTCAATTAAAGTGCCATCAGGATCTTCAATATAACTGAAATGCCCCGCTGCTTCGCCCATATCAAAACTTGTTGAGCTATCTACGGTGAAAGGATATCCATGATCGGCAAAGTTCTTTTCCAACTCCTTCATGTTGTATACATCAAAGCACAAATGAATGAATCCCAAATCGCCCCAAAATCTGTCTTCAAATATCTTACGTGCAGGGCGGTCTAACACCTGTATCAATTCGATGTGGCTCGACCCTAACAACTTACTAAAATTACCGGTATTTTCCTTGCTCTTGCCTAAAAGCACCCTACGCATGCGATGCGCACCTCCCGGCAAATCCTTGTAATCTTCAAACACATCTGTTTTATCATACATCACGTGATCGTATCCGAGCAGTTCGCTATAAAACTTTTTCGATTTTTCAATATCTGATACACCAATCACTGCACCGCAAACACCGCCTGTTGCATGTTCTCCTTTACGAAACCAATCTTTACCCTGCACAACTTGAAACAAAGAACCAAATTCGTCCTTTACATAAAAACACAAAGCGCCATCAGGCGTATGATGCAGCCCTCCAACAAGCAGTGCTCCATTACGTTTTAGATGCTCAAAAGCTTGACTTACATCGTGGGCTTTAACTTTTGAAATCATGATTCCATAATCGCCTAATTGTAGGTCAAACTTTGGAGCCGCAGTTTCTCTGCTGGTAAACTGCCAAATTTCCAACCCACTTCCTCCTTTGATATTAATCGCCAAAACAGCGCTTCTGCTGTGCACTTTTCCTCCCGTATAGGGTGTCATCAACTTTGCTTCAGCGCTTTCCTGAAAAATAGGAATGTCCATTCCAAAGTGTTTTCTGTAATAGGCCCATGCCTTGTGCACATCGGGAATACCTACACCTACCTGTTGAATTCCTACAATATTCTGTTTCATATTCGGTTGAATTAATATTTTACTGCAAGTTTATTAAATTAATATCAAAATCGTTGGTTCAGTTACCCATCATTTTGACTTTACATATATCAAATCCTCTTAAAAAATCTTTGATGTGCATGGCTTTTTTACCTGACATTTGCACTTGCTCAAGAAAAATATATCCATTTGCACAAGCTACCTTCACATAATTTTTTCCATCACTTTCAATGCAGCCCGCAGCATTTTGATGCGCTGCCAATTCATAGTTGGCGCGATATATTTTAAAGCTAATTTTTTCGTTTGTATCAGTGTGTAAAAATGTAAATGCTGTAGGAAATGGACTTAAACCTCTTATCAAATTGTGTATCACCACCGCCTCACGGTCCCAAGATATTAAACAATCATCTTTAAATATTTTGTGCGCTGTTTTTAATTCTCCTGTGATCAGGCGCTCCTGAGGAACTGTTTGCACTTCATGTTTCTCAATCATTTGCACGGTTTTCAAAACCGCTTGGGCACCAATATGCATCAGCTTGTCATGTAATTCTCCGGCTGTTTCGTCAGGGCCAATTGTACATTTCTCTTGCATTATAATATGTCCCGTATCAATTTCATGCATCAAAAAAAATGTGGTCACGCCTGTTTCCGTTTCACCATTCATTACAGCATAGTTGATGGGCGCAGCACCGCGATATTGCGGCAATAAAGATGCATGCAAATTAAAGGTGCCAAGTGGTGGCATATTCCAAACAATTTCGGGCAGCATACGAAATGCCACTACTATTTGCAAATCAGCTTGTAATGATTTTAGCGCTTCAATAAATTCCGGATGCTTTAATTTTTCGGGCTGAAGCACGTTAAATCCATGTTGCAAAGCATAAGTTTTTACGGCCGACTCCTGCATTTTCAGTCCCCTGCCGCTTGGCTTGTCGGGAGCGGTAATTACCCCAACAATATTGTAGTTATTTTTAACTAAAATATCTAAAATTGGCACTGCAAATTCTGGTGTGCCCATAAATACTATTCTCATAATCAAATCTATGTTGCAAAGGGAATATAATTTAATGATATCACAAAAAATTATCTATAAATAAGTTACTTTGCCAATTAAAATATTGTGAAATGCATATCGATATCATCACCGTTTTACCTGAGTTGATTCAAAGTAATTTTGAGCACTCCATTTTAAAACGCGCGCAGCAAAAGGGATTAGTGAGTGTTAACCTTGTTGGCTTGCGCGATTATGCAGTAAGCAAACATAAAAATGTAGATGACTATTGCTATGGTGGTGGAGCCGGAATGGTAATGATGATAGAGCCCATTGCCAATTGCATTAATGATTTAAGGAGCAAGAGAAAATATGATGAAATCATTTATATGACACCTGATGGCGAAACGCTCAATCAAAAAATGGCAAACACTTTTTCGTCTGCCCAAAATTTGATGGTGCTGTGCGGGCATTATAAAGGTATTGACGAGCGCATCAGAGAGTTGTTTATCACCAAAGAAATTTCAATAGGCGACTATGTATTGAGCGGAGGAGAGTTGGCTGCATCAGTATTTTGCGACAGTGTTATTAGACTTATTCCCGGTGTGTTAAATGATGAAACCTCTGCCCTTACAGATTCTTTTCAAGACGATTTACTATCACCACCTGTATACACCCGTCCGGCCAACTACATGGGGCATAAAGTACCCGATGTGTTATTGAGTGGGCATGCCGCTGAAATTGAAAAGTGGCGTATGGAACAGGCCATCAGCCGCACAAAACAGAGAAGACCTGACTTAATGGCGAAATTCCAAGGAGGAGAAAACAACTTAGCGCATGGATTTTAAAAAATGATTTCCTTGTTGGCAAACTGATGTATATTTTTCAGTTGATCTTCAATGAGCAAAAGTCCTTTGTCATTGATACCAATAATTTTACCATTTAATTTGATGCCATCATATTTATAGTATTCATGTGGCATTTGATATAAATAAAGCGCATCCACATACTGTTTTTTAAGTTCAATGTATTGCGCATTAATTAGCTGAAGATAGCGCCTTTCGATACAAGACAGCAAGGCTGCTAATACTTCCGGTATGGCATAATTGGCATTATTCTCGAGCGATAGTGAGGTGTAGGAACCTTTTGGTAAATTAAACTTTTTTTGATTGATGTTAATACCTACGCCTACAATTACCTGAATAATATTTTCTCCTTTAATTGTATTTTCAATCAAAAGGCCTCCAATCTTTTTTCCAGACACAAATAAATCATTGGGCCATTTAATGCTTACTTGCTTGCAATAAGTCAATAAAAAATCATGCACACCAAGTGAAATAGCTTGTGTCAACTGAAACTGCTTAGATACTGCAAGGTGGTTAGGATAGTAAATAATTGAAAAGGTTAAATTAAGTTTAGGAGCGGCTTGCCAAACTGCACCTCTTTGACCTTTACCTTGTGTTTGATGTTCGGCTATGACTACGGTACCATCGGCCGGCCTCGTGTGTTCGACCAATTCTGCAAGGTATTTATTGGTAGAATCTACCTCCTTGAGTTTAATTGTTGTATTTCCGGTAAAAAGCGGACACATCGATAGGGCATAATAAAAAAAAAGCATCCTTCAGTTTAAAGGATGCTTGTTAAATAATTGTTTTTTAATTAGGCAGTAACTCCTTTGAGTGCATTGACCATTGCTGCACCAATTCCGGCAGGACTATCAACAACGGTGATGCCACATTCGCGCATGATTTTCATTTTAGCGGCAGCGGTATCATCAGCACCGCCCACAATGGCACCGGCATGTCCCATTCTACGCCCCGGAGGAGCTGTTTGGCCAGCAATAAAACCAACCACAGGCTTTTTACCGTTGGCTTTAATCCAACGAGCAGCTTCGGCTTCCATACCTCCACCAATTTCTCCAATCATGATAATTCCTTCTGTCTCAGGGTCATTCATCAACAATTCAACTGCTTCTCTGGTTGTAGTTCCAATAATAGGATCTCCGCCAATACCAATTGCTGTGGTGATTCCCATACCTGCTTTCACAATTTGATCGGCTGCTTCATAGGTAAGTGTACCGGATTTTGATACAATTCCAATTTTACCTTGCTTAAACACAAATCCGGGCATGATACCAACTTTAGCTTCTCCGGCAGTTATTACTCCCGGACAGTTAGGACCAATTAAACGGCAATCGAACCCTTTCAGGTACTCCTTAACGGTAATCATATCTTTGGTAGGGATTCCCTCGGTAATGCAAATGATTACTTTTATCCCTGCTTGCGCGGCTTCCATAATGGCATCAGCAGCAAATGCAGGAGGTACAAAAATAATTGAGGTATCAGCTCCTGCCTGTGTTACAGCATCGGCAACCGTGTTAAATACGGGCAAATTAAGATGTTGCTGCCCTCCTTTTCCAGGAGTAACACCACCAACCACATTGGTTCCGTACTCAATCATTTGACTTGCATGAAAGGTTCCTTCGCTACCGGTAAAACCTTGCACTATTACTTTTGAATTTTTATTGACTAATACACTCATCGTCTACTTTTTTAAAATTTTGATTGCAAAGGTATCTTTTTTGGTCATAGCTTATGCATAATTTTTAATTTTCTTGCTCAAAACTATAACCGTTAAAAACAGGCTATTATAAAAGCAACAAATTGACATACTAGCTTGCCATTAAGTTTCTCTTCAGTGGGCTTTGCTGCAATACCTCACAGGTGAGCTCATACAAAAGAGGAAATTGAAAGTTAAAATTAACGGGGTCCTCAAAAAAACATTCTACACAAACAGCCCAAAACTCAGCCATGTTTGTTTTACCATATTCCCTAAAAAAGGTAATACCATCTGATGTCTTAATCAATTCAAAAACTCTCTTTCCCTCCGGCAACCAATTTAGCCACCTTTGAGGTGGATTATAATGAAAGCGATCAATATAAACAGCATGCGCCAACTCATGCAGCGCCAAATTTTTTTTATCAAAACAATTGCTGTAACCTTCTAAAAAATGATTCCATGAAAGATAAATGATCCCTTTACCGATGGTAAGTCCGTTGACATGATCGCCAACAATATTTGAATAAAAACTATCGGGATAAATGATTATTTTTTTGAAATCCATCAAACGAGGATTCCAAAAACCAAAAGTGATTTGAGCATAAGCCGCACTCACTTGCAAGATGATCTCTTTTTTATTATCCTTTAATGAATCGTCCACTTCAATTATTTGATAACCTATGATCTGATTCATTCTGTGCACAAACTTACTTTGCTTACTACTTGAAAGTCTTTGGTAGTAGGTAAAATTTTGAGTTAAATAACGATGCAACCATTCAGCATCTAACATAATAGATTTCACCATTGACTTCTTAGCGAAGTCGGAGTAAACAAAATAAGCAAAGCTAGCAAACATGATGCTCACAAACACAAATCCCATATCATTAAATTTAACGCAAAATAGTATTTTTTTCAATAAGATAGAAACTTGATCATATCTTTTAAACAGGATAAATTCATGTTTATAATCTGCACCTCCAATACTTATCTTAATGAACAAAATTTTCGGGTAATAAATTTTGTTTAGATTTACCTTGATTTTTAACCAATGAAAAGTATTAATTTTGAAATAAGCGGTGAGTACATTGAACTCATTAAATTACTTAAAGCCACAGGAATTGCTGAACATGGAGCTGCCTCAAAACAATTGGTGAGCAACGGACAAGTGAAGTTGAACGGGCAGCAAGAATCAAGGTTCAGAGCAAAGCTGCGAAGAGGCGATTGCATTGAAACTTGTGGAACAAAAATAACTATCGCATAAATTTGTTCGGAAAGTATTTGACATATCGGCATCTCCTACTCTGCTTCCTATGCCTTGTTTGCGCTTGCAATTTTGTATTCTCACAGGAAGAAAAAAGTGATATTCAAAAAGATAACTTTATTGAGCAAAGGGTAGAACAGATATCTGAAAATGCTGACAATGCCGATATCGATTACTCCAATTTACTTGAAGACCTGCAATATTTTGCTAGAAACCCGATCAATTTGAATGCTGCAAAAATAGAGGACTTGCAGCAACTCAACCTCTTAACCGAAGTGCAAATTTTAAGCTTACTCAAGCACATTGAACGTACCGGAAAATTGGTAGCCATTTATGAATTGCAGGCCATCGATAATTTTACACTTGAAGACATCAATCGTCTCAAACCATTTGTTTACGTGGCCAATAATCTTGAAGCACCTCAACTTTCATTAAGAAATTTGCTCGACAATGGAAGTGCCTACTTG
>JBILUU010000148.1:0-6977 GCA_044370815.1 Bacteroidia bacterium | reverse complement strand
GCGTAGTTTCCGAACTACGCTCTTTATATTTTAAATGCTAAAAGGTCAATTAAACGTTTTAATGTTTTGACCAAGATGCAGTCACTAAGCCCAACCCTAAAATGGCATGGCTTCAGCTAAGCGCCTGCTAGGGAATAAACACGTTGAATCACTTCTAAAAATTCTAAAGTAGCCTTAAAGCACTTCAAAATTCATCATTCCTTGTTCCTTGTTCATTATTCATCATTCCTTGTTCATTATTCCAATTCAACCTTCATCATTCCTTGTTCATCATTCCTTGTTCCTCATCCCTTATCTGAGCGTAGTTTCCGAGCTACGCTCTTTATATTTTAAATGCTAAAAAGTCAATTAAACGTTTTAATGTTTTGACCAAGATGCAGTCACTAAGCCCAACCCTAAAATGGCATGGCTTCAGCTAAGCGCCTGATAGGTAAACAAATCTAAAATAATATTTAGTTCCTCATAGAAAATCGTAAATTCGTACTAATTTTCTTATTATTCGTCAAACATAATTTACACAATATGCACAAATCAATTGAAAAACTATTTGACCTCAGCGGCCGTGTGGCTATTGTTACGGGAGGCGCTATGGGTATTGGTAAAGGTATTGCCCTTAAACTAGCACAAGCCGGTGCATCAGTAATGATTGTTGATATTGTAGCAAAAGAGGCAGCACAAGCTACCCTTGATGAAATAACAGGCACAGGCGCAAAGGTGGCCTACATGCAAACCGATCTTAAAGAGATATCTAATTTGAGCAAGATTGTTGACAACACATTAAGCACATTTGGCGATATTCATATTTTGGTGAACAATGCAGGAATCTTTACCTACTGTCCGCTTACTGAAATGTCGGAGGAGCTTTGGGACAGCACCATCAACCTAAATTTAAAATCTGTAGCTTTCCTCTCAAAAGCGGTAATAAAAACTATGATAGAAAAAAAGCATGGTGGTAAAATCATTAACATTTCATCTATCGATAGTCTGAAACCTACCGGCAATTTATCGCATTACGATGCTTCAAAAGGTGGCATCAGAATGCTTACCCGTGCCTTTGCCAAAGAGGCAGGCAAACACGGAATTAATGTAAACGATATTGCTCCTGGAGGCATCAATACTCCGGGTGTGCAAAAAATATCAGGTCGCACGCTAACAGCCGAAGAACAACAAGCTATGCAAGCACAGATGCAACAGTTTATGAGCATGCTTCCGCTACAACGCATTGGTGAACCTGAAGAAATTGGTGCTGCCGTGCTATTCTTGGCATCTGATGCTTCTAACTACATGACTGGGAGCACAGTGGTTGTTGATGGCGGCTTGTTAATTATGTAATGGTATAAAAAGAAGTACGTTGCAAGCTCAACTGTTGCAATTAATACAAGGTGTTTAATGTACCAAAGGAGTAGGTGGTTTCGAGCGCTGCCTTTTTGTTTTTATTAAATATTTCGTTGAGCTTTATCATGGCATTGATGTAACTCATTTCCCTGCTATTGATCATAAACAGTGAGCTCTCTCCATTATCGAACAACCTTTTTTCTGAAAGCCATAAGGTTTCATAATTGGATACATTTTTGGTGTACATATCAACTAGTAAGCGAAAGTTGTTGTATTCATTTATGCCTGCCTTAGTTTTATTGAGCAGCTCAAGTCGCTTGATGCTGTTATCATATTGCGTATTCTGTATTTTAATTTTCGTAAGTTTTAGGTCTCCCCTCTCTTTTCTGAGCAATAACGGGAAAGCAAAGGAAACACCCCACTTATAATTATTGCTTAGGGTTGGATTTAAATTATCGGCAGCAAACAATGGGTTAAACTCAAGATTTAAATTTGGCTTAAGCTTTTCTCTTTTAAACTTCTCCTCTATTTTCAACTGCCTTAATTTATACTCATACATTTTTAATGCCGGGTGCTGATTAATGATACTGTCAATTTTTTCTACGCGTTGAAAAAATACAAACCACTCGTCTTGCACTGATGCAGCTATATCAGGAATTACATTATCGGTAATTTCTACTGGAGTATTTTCATCTACCCATAAAAAGTTAGACAGCAGGAGAGACTTAGTTCGATAATCTACCATCCCTTGCTGGTAATTAATAATTCTGTCTTGAAGTTGTATACTGGCTTCTACAGTGTCAATCGCTGGTCGGTCGCCCAATCTATAAGTTGAGCGTACCGCATCAAATCTGATTTGACTGAGCTCGACAGCATTTTGTAAAACTCTTAAGTTAGCATATGATAAATACCAATCCCAATATGTTTTTCCTGCCTTATAAAGCAATTCGTTGAGGGCATTAATTTTATCAAAGTCGGATAGTTCTCTAAATATTTTAGCTTGTTTGAGTACTGCTCTTCTTTCATCAATCACGAGTCCTTGAAGTACTGAAACAGAAATTTTTGAATACAATAATCCACTTGCAGGTGTGATATTTTCGGGACTTAAAAACACCCCTTGGTTTTGCTCAAATCCACCTTTAAATTCCAATCCAAACCATGTTGGGATACTAAAACCACCATCGCCAAGTGCGTAATAATTTTTACCGTCAAAAGTCTTATTTTTAAAATCGTAAAAGAGCTTGGGGTCAAAACCTCCTCTAGATAAAAGTTTGTTGGCTTCGGCAGATTCAACAATGTTATCGGCTTGTTTGGCCGTTGGGTGATGTTGTTTTACCAACTTCAAAAAAGTTTCAAGACTGAGCAGTCTTTTATTCTCCGTTTGGGCAAAACTGGAAACTGAAAATAAAAGCAGAAATATTGCAATGAAAAAATCACTTTTTCTTTTCATCTTCCTTTTTTGATTTATTGTTATTGAGATTTTGTTTGTAGTAATCAGGTGGGAATCCATTGATTTGACGCCATAACTCATACCATACCGGCACTTCTTTTAACAAAGTAAGCGTTTGTGCGCCTGCTCCTAATCTAATTTCTTTGGGCCAAACCGGATAGCCTTTGTCGTGAGATACAAGCACCCTGTACTTGCCATTCTCACTCACAAAATTATCGATAGCAACAATTTCCCCACCGTATGTTCCGTATGAAATACCGGGCCATCCTGAGAAAATTATTGCAGGCCAACCATCAAATTGTATTTGTACGTGTTGCCCCTTTTCAAGAAGAGGAATATCCATAGGGTTTACATACATTTCTACTGCTAGTTCATAGTTGTATGGCATAATACTAACTATTTGCTCTCCCTCCTTAATTGTTTCTCCAATACCTGACTGAATTGCTTGGGTGATGTACCCGTCTTGCGGTGCCAGTACATAATACATTCCCGACCTGATGCGGTAATTCTCGAACTGATTTTGCAGTTTTGATACCGTAGCCTCTGCGTCATACATGTTGGATAAAGAAGCATATTTTTCAGACTCAGACTTTGCTATTTTATCGTTATAATCAGCATTAATACTTTGAAGCTCAATTTTAGCATTAATTACTTCATTTTTGCTGCCTATGAACTTATTTTCTTGAGAAATCAATTTGGCTTGAGCGTCCTGAAATTTTTGCCTTCTTGATTCGAGATCTGTCAATGATTTCAGTCCTTCTTTGTACAATTCTTCCATACGAACCAACTGATCTTTAGCGATTTTTTGATTGAGTTGTGCAGCGGATAAATCAATGCTATCGCTCTGAACTTTCAAATTAGCTTGTATCAATTTATTTCGCGCCTGCTCTAGTTTAAGAATGCGCGATTTTATAAGGGCATCAATTTGATTATCGTTGGCATTTACTTTTTCAAAATAAGATTTTACGGTTGCCTCCTTTGCCTTTAACTGTTGTTCTGTATTACCTACTAAATTAGGGTCTAAATACTCTGATTTTGTTTCACTCAAAAATAAAATTGTATCCCCTTTTCTAACTAGCTGCCCTTCCTGTACATACCATTTTTCAATTCTTCCGGCAATGATAGAATGAATTGTTTGCGGACGCTGATTAGGTCGGAGAGCTGTAACGCGAGAAGCTGATTTAATATTTTGCGTCCAAGGAAGAAACATCACCAATAGAAAAATTGCTCCCAATAGGTAAAGTGTCTTAATCAATCTGCGGCTGTTTACGCGGGAATTCAAAATCTTGTAAGATTGCATTTTTTCTAATGCCTCCTTATCTTCAATTGTATTGTGTGTAATATTGAGCATCTTGTTTTAAAATTAAAAATTATTTACCACTCCACCATCGGTCATATTGATAACAACATCAGACTTTTGCTTCAAATAGCCATTGTTTGAAACACTAATTAAAGTCCAGCCATTGGATTTATCGGTTAAGAAATCAATGATTTTCTTTTCCTCTGAATCCTCAATGAAATCAATATGATTTTCTAGTAAAATTAGTTTGGGTTTGTTGACAATGCTTCTTGCCAAAATGATTTTTTGTATCACACTTTTAGATAGTTTCTGACCAGATACTTCAATGGGTGAATCGAGCCCATCTGGCAACATTTTTATATAATCATTCAGAAATACTTTTTCAATGGCCCATTTCACATCTTCAGAATGAATATAATCACGACCCAATGAAATATTCTCATAGAAAGTGCCTTCAAATATGGTTTCCTCAGCCAAAGCATTTCCAATAAATTTATACAACTCAAAAATATTATAATTTCCTATGGGCAAACCGTTAACACATACGCTACCTGATAATGGCTGATATAAGCCCGCTATTAGGTGTATCAAAGTTGATTTACCTGAACCATTACTTCCCGAAATACAATATGATCGGCCGGTTTCAAAACGATAAGTAATATTTTTAATCACCGATTTGGTCCTCCCCGGATAGGTATAATTCAAGCCGTTTACATCAATTTCAATTGGCTTATTAAAGACATGCTGCAGGGATGAATCTTCGGTATCTTTTTCCAATTCAAGGTCCGTTACCTGCCCCACTTTTTCTAATGAAGAAAGTATATCAAATATGTTATCGAGATTAACAATAATTTTCTCTGTTGAATCGATTACTAGTAAGATGATGATTTCAGCAGCTACAAACTGACCTATATTCATTTGTTGCTCAAGCACCAACAACCCACCTGCAATAAGCAACCCAAAAGCAACAATAACTTTAAATATTAATAAAAGTACATATTGAAAGCGCAGCACTTGATAATGCTTCTCGCGCGATTCGATATAACCTGTAACTCGCTCATCGGTTTTTAACTGCGGCAAATCGGTTATTCCAGCCAATTTAAATGTATCTTTTGAACGTGCTAACTCCTCTAACCACGATACCACTCGATACTTGTATTTAGATTCTTTGAGTGCCGTTTCAAGTCCCTTTTTTGAAGTATACTTGATAATACTGAAAACTAGTACCACCAATAAAATACTGAACAAAATGAAAAACGGATGGTATAGAGATAATAGTAATAGTCCGAATATAATTTGCAGCACAGCAGATGAAAAGTCGATGATGATTTTGGCAAGACTTTTTTGCAATGTGAGCACATCGAAGAAGCGATTCATAAGCTCAGGTGCATAATGCTTGTACAGTTCTTCAAATTTTATTTTGGGTATGCGATAAGTAAAATCAAAAGCAGCGCGGGCAAAAATCTTTTGCTGAATAGTTTCGGTAATACGCATCTGCATCAGTTGCATATAACCACCCATAGCAATACCAATGATGACAATAAACACCAACACAATCCATGATGCAGAAACCCTTCCACCCTGTATCAAGTTGATGATTGACTGAATCCCAATAGGAAGCGACAAGGCAATCATTCCTTTGAAAAAAGCATAGGTGTATACTTGATAAATATCTTTGTTATCGGGTTTAAGCAACAACCAAAACCTTTCTAGTGGAGTTTTCATTTTCGTAGTTTTATAGATTTTAATGCAATACCGGTGTAGAATTCTGTAATGTAATGAGGAGACTTTTGTTTATTGGTAAGCCGTGGCAAATGCTCACCAAAAAACACCTGCAAATGCGCGCCTTCAATAATTGTGGTGAGCAACATTTGCGGATACTTGTAATCAGGATTGATTTCTTTTACAATTTCTGCCATACGGGCTACAAATTGTTTGTAATTCATGTAACAGCCCTCTTTATTAGACAAATCAACATCCTTTATCAGGTATGATTTAATAGACTCATGAATAATGATTTGATGCAGCTTTTTGGTATCAATACCATCAATCAAAATCCTTTCCTTTACATCAGAAGTAATTAATGCAATTGACTTTTCGAGCCGTGCCTGTGCAGAAGTAACGTTGGTAATTTCAAACATTAACCTATACTCCATCCAACCCCAATACCATGATACAAGATAAGAAAGTAACTGTTGTTTACTTTTGAAATATCGGTAAACAGAGGCCTCCGGAGAGCCAATCTGCTCTCCTAATTTTTTAAACGTAAATTTCTCAAAGCCAAGTTCAGCAATCATATCTATTGCATTACTCAGAATTTTTTGACCAAGTTTACTGGCAGATGGATCGCTTTGGTACAATCCCTTGCCTACTTTCACTTTAATTACAGATAATAAATTTTCCATTGGAATAGCAATCAGCACAAATTTAATAGTACTACTATATCTCTTGCAAGTATTATGATTTTTTTACAATTCACAGGTTGCTATCAGATTTATTTATAAACCTCATACCATTTGAATTGTTCGTTCACTATTTCTGATTTATGCTTATTCAAAAATTCGAGCAAGGTGAGCGAAACCTGTGTATGTTTTTTCCCTTTGAGCCAAACCAAACTCCACGTGGTAGTAATAGGGAGTCCTTTTATAGGTATGATTTGAAGAGAATTATTAATTAGTTCATTTTTAATCCCAATCAATGGCATTACCGAATAACCTAATCCGGCCAACACGGCCTGCTTAACGGCTTCATTGGAGGTAAGCTCCATTTTTTTTAACACAGGAATTTGACTACCGGCAATAAAGTTTTCCATCATCTGTCGTGTGCCTGAACCCTTTTCGCGATAGATAAGAGGAAATTTCCCAAAGAATTCATTTGTATTTACCTTTTTAC
>JBILUU010000147.1:0-7007 GCA_044370815.1 Bacteroidia bacterium | reverse complement strand
AAAACTACCGCTTACAAGGAGCGCATGATTGAGCTCAATAAAACCATTAATTGGAAACCTGAATCAACAGGTACAGGGCGCTTTGGTAATTGGCTCGAAAATTTAAATGATTGGAACTTGTCGCGCTCTCGTTTTTGGGGAATACCTGTTCCTATATGGACTAGCGAAGATAAAACAGAACAAATTTGTATAGAATCGGTAGCTCACCTACAAAATGAGATTGAAAATGCCATTGCTAAAAATGTGATGAAAAGTAATCCATTGGCCGGTTTCAAGCATGACGATTTTTCAGAAGAAAATTACAACAGCTTCGATTTGCATAAACCTTATGCTGATCAAATCGTATTAGAGCGTAATGGGAAAAAACTGTTTCGTGAGCCCGACTTAATTGATGTATGGTTCGATAGCGGTGCCATGCCTTATGCACAACTTCATTATCCTTTTGAGAACAAAGAATTGATTGATCAAAAAAAATACTACCCTGCCGATTTTATAGCCGAAGGTGTTGATCAAACGCGCGGTTGGTTCTTTACCTTGCATGCTATAGGTACCATGTGTTTCGATTCTGTTGCATTTAAAAATGTTGTGAGCAACGGATTGGTTTTGGATAAAAATGGTCAAAAAATGAGCAAGCGTTTAGGTAATGCCGTTGATCCTTTTGATACAATTGAGAAATATGGGCCTGATGCAACTCGATGGTATATGATTACCAATGCGGCACCTTGGGATAATCTAAAATTCGATATCGATGGTATTGCTGAGGTGCAACGCAAATTTTTTGGAACACTGCACAATACATATTCCTTTTTTGCTTTGTACGCCAATGTTGATGGTTTTTGCTATGCTGAAAAGGAAATTCCATTACAAGAAAGAACTGAAATTGACCGTTGGATTATTTCGGAATTAAATACACTCATTAAAAATGTTGATGCAGCTTATGCAGACTATGAGCCGCATCGTGCGGGCCGATTAATTGAGACCTTTGTTGATGAACATTTGAGTAATTGGTACGTGCGCTTATGTCGCAGACGTTTTTGGAAAGGGGAGTATACCACAGATAAAATTGCGGCCTACCAAACCTTATATCATTGCTTAGAGGTGGTTGCAAAGCTTTCTGCACCGGTGGCACCATTCTTTATGGAGCGCCTCTTTACCGATTTAAATAGCATTACAAATCGCAACAAGGCAGAATCAGTTCACTTGAGCGATTTCCCTGTTGCTGTTGATGAGGCGATGGATGCTGCTTTGGAGGAACGAATGGAATTAGCACAAAAAATTTCTTCCATGGTGCTATCTATCAGAAAGAAGGAAAACATTCGTGTACGTCAACCATTGGCAAAAATACAAATACCTGTGCTAGATGATACTTATCTGGCTAAAATTGAAGCAGTAAAAGATTTGATTTTATCTGAAGTCAACGTGAAGTCGCTGGAATTAGCCGATGAGTCGCAAACACAAATTGTAAAACAGCTCAAATTAAACTTCAAAACATTAGGTAAAAAATGTGGTAAGCATATGAAGGCGGTACAGAATTATGCCGCCTCAAATGCAGCATCAATCATTGCCGATATGGAGAAATATGCGCGCTTCGAACTAACATTAGAAAACGAATTAATTGTGCTTGAGCCCGAAGATACAGAGATTATTCCTGTGGATATACCGGGTTGGAAAGTGGCAAATGTAGGGCAACTCACCGTAGCACTTGATGTAACCATTACGGAGGAGCTCCGACAAGAAGGTTTGGCAAGGGAGTTGGTTAACCGAATACAAAATGTTCGGAAGGACCGTAACTTTGATCTCACTGACCGCATTGTGCTGAAAATCAAAGAACAAAAAGAAATTAAATCGGCTGTGAATCATAATTTGGAGTATATTTGCACCGAAATTTTAGCGGATAAAATAGAATTTGTTTCTGAAATGCTTGAAGAATCAAGTATTCTGCTCGAATTAGAAGAAAATCTGAGCAGTTTTGTTCAGATATTAAAAGTTTAACTAAAAATTGCTCAATCATGGCAAAGAATGTAAAAAAGACAAAAGCAGTGGCCAAAAAAGCTACAAAACCTGTTGCTAAAAAAGCTGCTTCAAAGACTGCAAAACCTGCAGCAAAAAAAGCTGTAAAACCAGCACCGAAAAAAGCTGCAAAGCCGGCTGCTAATAAAGTGGCTAAGGCAGCAGCCAAAAAAGTTGCTAAACCTGCTGCTAAAAAAGTGGTGAAGCCTGCTCCTAAAAAGGTGGTTAAACCCGTAGCTAAAAAAGCAACAAAACCGGCAGCTAAAAAGGTTTCAAAGCCCACTCCGAAAAAGGTTGTGAAGACGGTAGCCAAAAAAGTCGCTAAACCTGTCGCTAAAAAAGTTGTTAAACCTTTGGCTAAAAAAGTAGCTAAACCTGTCGCTAAAAAAGTTGTTAAACCTGTTGCTAAGAAAACTGTAAAGGCCGTTGCAAAAGCAACAACTAAACCTGTGGCTAAAAAAGCGTCTCTCGTTGCAAAAAAAGAAGAAAAGCCGCTTGCAAAGAAAAATGTGAAACAAGCAGTAGCTCCTATGGTTACCAAGCCTGCTGTTCCTAAACCCAAAACTGTTGCCGAATTAATTGAAGCGAATAAAATTCCGGTGGAGAAAAATTTTCCTGTTACTAAAAAGGAAATGAAATCAACCAAACTTGCTACGGAGGCATACATATCTCCTGCTCAAGAGAAGCCAGTGAAAGCACCAATCATTGGAAAAACAAAATTTAATGACGCTGAATTGGCCGAGTTTAAACAGTTAATCAATTATAAACTCGCAGAGGCTATCAAAGATTACGAATTGCTTAAAGATACGCTCTCTCACAGAGATAATAATGGTACTGACGATACTTCCCCAACATTCAAATTATTGGAAGACGGCTCTGAAGTAATGTCAAAAGAAGAAACAACTCAACTTGCCATAAGACAGGAGAAATTTATACAAAATCTTAAAAATGCTTTGATCCGCATTGAAAATAAAACCTATGGAGTGTGCAGAGCTACCGGAAATATGATTTCTAAGGAAAGACTAAGAAGTGTGCCTCATGCAACGCTCAGCATAGAAGCTAAGAGAGATCAAAATTAAATGTTTTAAAAGCTAATGAAAAGGCATTGCTACTTAATTGGTGGTTATGCCTTTTCGTTTAATTAATAATTTAACTAAGTGAAAAAACCAATCTTCCTTGTATTAATTATACTTTTAATCGATCAGTCTTTAAAGCTGTGGATCAAAAGCAACATGTATCTTGGTCAAGAGATAGTGATGTTCCCTAATTGGGGAATCCTCCACTTTACAGAAAATAATGGGATGGCATTTGGAATGGAATTGGAAGGCAGTATTGGAAAGTTGTTGTTGAGTTCGTTCAGAATCATCGCTATTTCAGGGTTAGGATATTATCTTTATTGGTTGGTAAAGCACAATGAAAACCGAGGTTACATCTATTGCATCGCCATGGTTTTTGCCGGTGCGTTGGGTAACCTTCTCGATAGTGCATTTTATGGCTTGATGTTCTCTGAAAGCTATAATCAGGTTGCAACTTTTTTACCTAAGGAGGGCGGCTATGCTCCTTTTCTATTTGGTAGAGTAGTTGATATGTTTTATTTTCCAATGCTTAGCGGTCATTTTCCTGATTGGTTACCCATTTGGGGAGGAGAAGATTTCATTTTCTTTAGACCCGTTTTTAATGTGGCAGATTTTGCTATTTCACTTGGTGTTGGGATCATCATTTTTAATCAGAAAAAATACTTTGCTGAAAAAAAAATCAGTACACCCGAGTCTGAATCAAACAGTATTCAACAACCTTCTGTTGTCAGCGTGAAGCCCGATCCTGATGGAGCTGTTGGTGATGAACCTTAACATCAACGGAAAAAAATCAGCAGGCTCCTAAAGAAATTGATGTACACAATAGCCGCTATTTTCTGTTTTTAAAGAAATTAAACTCAGAATTCGCAATTGGAATCTTTGGGCAACAATATTTTACAATACTATCAAGTGCTCACACAATATTTTGGATTAAAGTAATAGTGAGCTATAGTGATATCCTAAGTTGAAGTTAGTGCTTGCACCGATGGTTATCGGGACAAGAAAAATGCAATTGGTATTAAAAGTGTTATCGGTATTAATATTTATATTTGGCATAAATAATTTGTATGATGACAAAAATAGGAATCAACCGTAATTACAGCCATACGACTGTTGTAGACCAGGTAGGAGTGGAGGAAAGATGCGCTCGCTTTACCACACGTAGCATCAAAAAAGAAACAAAAGTGCAGGGGCTAAAAATGGTTTTGAGTATGATTGACCTTACAACACTTGAGGGAAAGGATACTGAAGGAAAAGTAAAACAAATGTGTTATAAAGCAACCCATCTGCACGATATACTCCCGGGATTACCTAATACTGCTGCTGTATGTGTGTATCCAAGCATGGTAAAAACGGCCAAAGACGCCCTCAAAAATACCAATGTAAAAGTGGCCTCGGTAGCTACAGCATTTCCTAGCGGACAATCAACTCGAGAAATAAAAATTGCCGATACCAAATTTGCAGTCGACAATGGTGCCGATGAAATTGATATGGTGATAAGTAGAGGTCAATTTTTAAAAGGGAACTACAATTTTGTGTTTGATGAAATAGCCACTATTAAAGAGGCATGTGGAAAAGCTCGATTAAAGGTAATCTTCGAAACTGGTGAATTGTCAACACTCGACAATGTGCGCAGAGCAAGTGAAATAGCTATTGATGCTGGTGCCGATTTTATAAAAACATCAACAGGTAAAATTTCACCCGCTGCGACTATGCCTGTTACTTTAGTGATGTTAGAAGCAATCAGAGATCATTATTACAAAACAGGTGTAATGATTGGCATGAAGCCAGCAGGAGGTATCTCAACAGCAAAATCAGCTTTGCATTATTTAGTGATGGTAAAAGAAACCTTGGGTATGGCTTGGCTTAGTAATGAATGGTTTAGGTTTGGTGCAAGTAGTTTAGCCAATGATGTTTTGATGCAATTGATGAAAGAAGCTACAGGTGTTTACCAGTCGAGCGATTATTTTTCTAAAGATTAGACTAATTTAATTTTTAACTTTAATAAAGTTCAGAACTTTGTTAAAGTTTTAGCAATACCAACGCCAATGAGAATCGCATTAGAACCAGATAAAATGTATCATATTTATAACCACGCAAATGGAAATGATAACCTATTTTATTCTGATGAAAATTATTTTTATTTTCTAAAAAGATATGGTGAATTACTGTCCCCCATTGTTGATACTTATGCTTATTGCTTGATGCCTAATCACTTTCATTGTTTAGTAAAACTAAAATCAGAAAAAGAAATATTCAACTTCTTAAGAACCAATGGAAAAATAGCTGACGATGTAGGGTTTAATGAATTCAAAGGGATGAAAATTGAATTGCCCAATCATCCAGAAAATATATTTAGCATTCATTTAAGTAAACAGTTTGCAAACTTTTTTAGTGCATATACACAAGCATTAAATAAGCAATTAAAAAGAAAAGGTAATTTGTTTATACAAAGTTTTCATAGAAAAGAAATAGTAGACGAAATGCATACCAAAGAAAATGTGTTGTATATCCACTGCAATCCTGTACACCACAAGTTTACCAATAACATTGAGGAGTGGAAATTTTCTTCTTATAAGGCACACCTATCAGACAAACCAACTATGATTAGACGAGCAGAGGTGATGAATTTATTCGACACCAAAGAAAATTTTATTTATTGTCATCACGAAAAATTAGAAAGAATAAAAAGTGTACCATTTGAAGAGGAATTTATTTAATTAAAAACATACCAAGATTTATCATCTTTTTAAGTATAAAACAAACCTACATGGCTAAAAAAAATACCCCGAATTTAGATTTCAACAGCAGTTGGAACTACGCGCCAGCACCAGAAGATATAAAGCATATCAACTTAAAAAAACAATACGATTTATTTATTGATGGTAAGTTTGTAAAACCTGCCAAAGGCAAGTATTTCGATACCGTTAATCCTTCAACAGAAGAGGTGCTTGCCAAGGTTGCTGAAGCCGATGAAACGGATGTAAACAAAGCGGTGAAAGCCGCACGAAATGCATACAGCAGCGTGTGGAGCAAAATGCCAGCAGCCGAGCGTGGTAAATATATCTATCGTATTGCACGTTTAATGCAGGAAAGAGCACGTGAATTTGCTGTGATAGAAACCTTAGATGGTGGTAAACCTATTCGTGAAAGTCGTGATGTAGATGTGCCCTTAGCGGCCAATCACTTTTTTTACTACGCAGGTTGGGCCGATAAATTAGACTACGCTTTTCCAAATAGAAAGCCACAAGCCTTAGGCGTGGCTGGACAAATTATTCCATGGAACTTTCCTTTATTGATGGCTGCCTGGAAAATAGCACCAGCCTTAGCTTGTGGAAATACTGTGGTTTTAAAACCTGCCGAAACAACGCCCTTAACAGCACTTAAATTAGCTGAAATAATTCAGGAAAGTGGATTGCCCAATGGTGTTGTAAACATCATTACAGGTGCGGGCAAAACAGGTGCTGCCATTGTCAATCATCCTGATATCGATAAGATTGCTTTTACGGGCTCAACTGATGTGGGTAAATTAATTCAAAAATCTATTGCTGGTACCAATAAAAAATTAACGCTGGAACTCGGTGGTAAAGCAGCCAACATTATTTTTGATGACGCGCCAATCGACCAAGCGGTGGAAGGGATAGTAAATGGAATTTTCTTTAATCAAGGACATGTATGCTGTGCAGGAAGCCGTTTATTTGTGCAGGAAGGTGTGGCCGATATCGTCATCAGAAAATTAAAAGACAGATTGGAAACCTTAATCGTAGGCGATCCTCTGGATAAGAATACTGATATTGGCGCTATCAACAGCAAAGGGCAATTAGACACCATCAACAAGTATATTAAAATTGGAAAGGATGAAGGAGCAGAAATGTATCAAAGCAATTGCAGCATTCCTAAAAAAGGATACTTCTGCCGTCC
>JBILUU010000146.1:0-7013 GCA_044370815.1 Bacteroidia bacterium | reverse complement strand
TTTAATTGTAAAGTTTACAATTGAGGATTTATTAAATATTCCTTTTAGGGTGATTAAATTTTGGGCTGGATTTGGAAATAAAATTAATTGATTAGGAGCATAAGTTTCATTTTTATTTCCAACGCCATCATCTGGCAAACCAAATACCCTACCTTTACCTCCATTTCCAGCCACAATCCCCCTCGAAGTTCTAAAATTGATACCATTATTGTTATACGTATCCCCCACACTATACCTCACCCAACTTGCACCTCCATCTCTTGTTTCATAAATAATACCATCAAAGGCGCAGGCCCAGGCGGTATCGGCAATACCAGAAACACTTCTAAAACTAACATCTACACCATTTAGCACGGTATTCCAGGTAAGACCTCCATTAGTTGTTTTCAGAATAAGCCCCTGTGTAAGCCCTCCTACTGCATAAACCACATTGTTACCCAAGGCAGTAGTGCCAAATAAACCTCCCGAAACACCTGAATTTTGAGGACTCCAAGTATTACTATCTAATTTAAAAATTGTTCCTCCACTGCCCACTGCATAGGCGGTTGGAGTGGGTGCCGTTTTATCAACCGCCACATCCCAAAAACGTGCCGAAACACCTGTGTTTTGCTGCACCCAATTGTTACCATCAAAATTCAAGATAACACCGGCATCACCTACAGCATATGATCTATTATTGTCTAGTGTGGCCACACCATACATTCTCACCGAAGTAGGACTTTGCATGGGCTGCCATGTTTGTCCGTTGTCTGTTGACTCGCGTATCAAACCATTGTTGCCCACTACACGCCATTTACCGGGAAACATATCGCAGGAGAGCAAGGTATCTACACCGGCAACAAGCCCTGTAACGGAGGTATTCCAGGTAATTCCGGCATCAGTAGAAAGTAAACAGTTGCCATTTTTTAAAGTCATCAAAGCGGTATCAGCACTTAGCATTGTTACATCAGTGATATCTATGGTAGTATTTGTATTTAGCTCTGTGCTTGGAAACAATTGCTCAACTCTCAGATACTTAATTTTCTCAACATTTACTGTGCAGCCGTTATCAACAATAGTACAACTCACATTAAACTTTCCAATGAGACTATATTGATGTGTTGGCTGAGCTTGGGTTGAGGAACCACCATCTCCAAAATCCCACAAATAGGTGGCTGTTGCACTTTGTTGAGGAATCACAAAAAAAGTTACTGAGCCATCAGGTAAATATTTAATGAGATCGTTGGCGGCAAAATCAAATTGCGGACTAATTATAGGGATATTAAACCCATTGTCATTACTCGTAGTAGGCAGGTCGCTCGATTGTATTCTGATGCGATAGCCCAAACCATTGAGCACTGTGGTTGGCACCACACAAGAAATAAATCCACTACTTGCTGTTGACGCAAGTTGCCCAATAAGCAAAGCATTGCTAAAATTACCTACGCTATCCGATAGTTGCACATCAAATACATTACCCGGATTGTAAACACCACTGGCTGTGTAGTACACCTGAAAAGTATCAAGTTTACAAAATGGGATAGAAACAATGGTATCAATCACAATGGTATTGCTGTTGGGTTGCAGCGGCCCAATGGTAAACAAGGCATTACTCACATCGCTGAGTGGAGCACCCGTACCCGATTTCTCCACCTTAATCAAGCACTGTGTAGAGGCAACATTTGGAATGTTCCAGTAATAACTGTTGGCATTTACTGCACTTAGCAGGGTAATCCAAGTTGACCCGCTATCAATACTGTAGCTTAAATTTATAAGAGGTACATTGTTCCTTGTCCATGATATATTGTACCAAAACCCTTGATTTAAATACTCTCCGCCATTGGGTGAACTTACAACCAGTTGAGGAGCTGAAGAGCCAATATTGAATGTGGTATCGCTTACATCAGAAATTGTCGGATTTGAAACACTGCTCACTCTAACCAGACATTGATTAGATACAATATTTGGAGTAAACCAATTGTATATGTTATTTACCGCTGCAAATGAGTTGATGATGGAATCCCATGTGGCACCGGCATCAGAAGAATATTCAATTTTTATAGCCCCACCAATGCCTGTACCTGTCCACTGAATAACATTGTTTGGCGTATTCCCAAGGAAATTTTCTCCTCCATTTGGATTCACAAGTGTAATTGAAGGGTTACCTGCAATAATATTAAAATCAGCATCGCTAACATCAAATATGGTGTTGTTGCCTGCTGCTCTTACCTTAATTGTGCAATTATTTGATATGGCATTAGGAACAAGCCAATTGTAGTAATTAATGTTATTAAGGTTTGATATCACCATGGTATAGGTCACTCCGCCATCATCAGAAAACAATATATCTACCGCAGGAACCATAACGCTGTTCCAAGTTATTGCTGCATAGTTTCCTACTGCGAGCGTTTCTCCTCCGTTTGGTACTACATTGGTAATAGAAGGATTTGTTTCATTAATACTAAAGTTTGCATTACTCACATCAAAAATAGTGGTGTCGTTTACATCGTTTACCTTAATTAAACAGTTGTTCAAGTTTTGATTAGGAACTAACCAATTGTAATATCCAGAGTTATTGATGTTATTGGACAATGTGGTCCATGTACTTCCATTGTTGGAAGAAAATTGCACCTTGAAATAACCTGATACAAAACTTGAATTCCACTGAACAGTATAATTCAATCCCCCGCTGATTTGCTCACCACCATTGGGCTGTGTGATAGTAATAGTTGAGCTATTAGAATTAATAGTAAAGCTACTATTGCTTTCATCTTTTATTGCAGGGTTGGTTGATTCTCTCACTTCTATTTTACAATTGCTGCTATTCACATTATTCACGAACCAACTGTAAGTATTGTTGGAAACGCTGCTATTACTATGATAGCGGTTGGAAGCAATCGTGTTCCATGTATTTCCATTATCCGATGAAAAGGCAATATCTACGTAAGAAGAATTGATATATCCACTCCAGGAAATACTCGAATACATTGCTCCTCCAAGAACTTCACCACCGTTTGGAGAGCCCACCTCTAGGTATGGTGCAACAATGTAAAATGCCCCTGAACTTTGATCGGTAATCGTGGCATTTGATGCATCGGTGATTCTTACCAAATACAAATTACTAGCAACATTTGGCGTGGTCCAGTTGTATGAATTATACCCATCGCTGCTACTTATGTTTGAAACAATATTATTCCATGTGCTACCTGCATCGGAAGAATACTCGAGGTTTACATTGCTAACAAACATACTGTTCCAAGAGATGAGTGCATTGGTTCCGGTGAGGAATGTTTCAGCCGTGGTAGGAGTTAGTAAATCAACATAAACTGGCACAAACTGTATTTCAAAATTAGCATTGCTGATATCAAATACATTCGAGTTATTTGCTGAAGAAACTCGCACCAAACATTGTGTAGAGGCAGGCAAAGGCACTTGCCAATTGTATGATCCCGTGTTGGAAATACCATTTGCAATAGAGAGCCAATTGGTTCCATTATCGATAGAATACTCAAGGTTTACCAATGAAATATTTTGAGAAGTCCAAGTGATTGTTTTTGTGGTGTTGGCTATCCAACTTTCTCCTCCAGTTGGTGAAGTAAGATTGATTGCTTGTGTACCCACCGGAACGCAACTTATGGCTGCCTGCCATCCCGCATCGCTCATAAAATAGTCACTATTCCAACGAAAGGTTAATGCTCCTTGCGGATTGGAGGCCACAAGGGTGCCTGGCCCATTTACTCCCGAATACGTGCCAATAAGAGGAGCGTTCACAGAGTTCCCATTATAAATTCTAAGGAAGTCGAAACCTTGCTCTGTATTGAAATTTGAAAACACAAATTTCAATACCTGACCTGCTGTGGAGGGTAAAAAAGTTTTAACGTATAACTCATTTTGATTGTAGTTTGCATTCGGGCCTGCAGCATCATAAAACAAACCACTGCATACAGTTTCTGGCTGATTATCCATGTTGTATTCATTGGCAGCAGCCGTTGTGAATGAGTTGACCAGACAAGACTGCGCTTGTCCGTTTAAACTATTTGGAATAACCTGCCAATAGTATGTTGTAGCAGGGTTAAGATTTAAAATTTGAAAATTTAAACCAGAAATATTGGCTTGATACAGTGGCGGATTGATTGTGGTACCGAAATAAAAATCATATCCTGAAACTACAGGTGATGATTGCGGTTCAGACCAACTGAATGATGGATTTCTTGAAAATTGTTGTACTCCGTTGCCAGGGAAAAAATTAGTGGCACAAGAAGGTAATCCACCAAAAACAATAGCGAAAGAAAAATCACTTTGATCGATAATAGCACCCGTTTGGGTATCTTTTATTCGGAGCAAACAATTATTTGATGGGGTATTGGGTACAACCCACTGATAATAATTAGTGACACTCCCAATAGCGTAATTATTGATTACAGGTGTCCATGTTGTTCCTCCATTGATAGAATATTCAATCATTGCGGAGTCAACTCCAACTGCATCAAATTCAATAAAATAATCATACCCTGATTGAAATGTCTCGCCACCATTGGGATAAACAACACTAATGTAAGGCGCTGTAATAGTAAATGGCGCTTGATTGATATCAAATACAGATAGGTCGTTGGTATTGCTCACACGTACAAAGCAATCGCTTGATGGCGTGTTGGGAATGGTCCAATTGTAATTTCCAGGGGTAGTGTAATTGGCAACAATGGTGTTCCAAGTTGCCATTGAGTCAAATGAATATTCTATTTTCACACTGTTGATGCCCGGTGCATCCCAGGAAATTTGATTAGTAGATCCTGTTGACCATGTATTGCCTCCTGCCGGTGTATATAATGTTATATTTCCACCAGCAATTGTAAAAGGAGCATCAGAAACATCGCTGATTGTTGTATTATTAGCATCTTTTATTCTTATCAAACAATTGGATGAAGGCGTGTTTGGAATTGGATCCCACCAATAAAAAGGAGAACCGGTTTGAGTAGCAATAAAGGTCCATGTGTTGCCGCCATCAATTGAATACTCAATATCAACATCAGTTACACCAACTGCTGTCCAATCGATATATTGGCCGGTGTTAATAGCAAAAACCTCTCCGCCATTCGGGGCAGTTAAGGTTAGGGAAGCGCTTCCAATTGTAAAGTTGTTATCAGACACATCATTCAAGGCCGGATTACTGCTTTGCTTGATTCGCAGTCTACAGGTGGCTGATGGTGTATTGGGTATTGGGGCCCAAGTATAAGTGGTAAGTGAAGCATCAACATTTGTGGCCAAACTGGTAAAGGTAGCCCCCCCGTTAGTAGAATACTCGATATCAACAAAATCGATTCCCGGGGCCAACCAGTATATATCGAATGAGCCTCCAATAGCAATTGTCTCTCCTCCATTGGGAGAAAAAAGCGTGATACTGGGTGTTACAATTTCAAAAACATTATCGCTGATGTCAAAATCGTTGGCATTTGAGGAATTACTAACCCGCACCAAGCAATTTGAGGATGTTACATTTGGAACATTCCACTGATAAAAACCTGTTCCCGAAAACGAGGTTGCATTGGCTATAAAATTCCATGTTGCACCATTATTGATACTGTACTCAAGCTTTACAAGAGGCAGTGAATTATCAGTCCAAGTAATAAATTCCAGATTGGTAGCGGTAAATGTTTCGCCACCATTAGGATAATCGACTGAAAGTACCTGCGCAAATGCACACAAATGAGTAACAATCAGTGCTGCCAGTATTATAATTTTTTTATTCATAAGAAAGCGGATATATTTAAAATTCAAGGCTCAAATTTAACAATTTTTACACTACTTTCAACGTTACCTCTGGCTATTAAAAGGAATTAAGGTTAAAGAACTCAACAACCAAGCATTATCAAAATTTTATTAAATTTGTTGAGTAGATGCGTTATGGCACATTTATTGAAAAGGTAATTATATCATGAAAACTTGCTTTCTTTTGATGATTAACATGGCGCTTGTTTCGGCAGCTTTTGCTCAAAACGAATTGCTTGACGAAGACGGAGGCCCACCCATTAACCTCGAACGAAAATACCGCTCTACCATTTACAAGGGTGATACCATTGCGGTGGTTGACCTTAAAACTGCCATTATCACAGGCCCTAGAGTTTTTAAGGATGCCGAGGCAGAAAGGAAATACAAGAAATTGGTGCGAGATGTTAAAAAAGCGTATCCATACGCTAAAATTGCTGGTCAGCGTATCAAGGAATACAACGATCTTATTGCCGACAAGAAGAATCGGGAGCGTAAGAAACTAATGAAAGAAGCCGAAAGGAATTTAAAATATGAATTCAAAAAAGACCTCGAAAATCTTACCGTTAGCCAAGGAAAGATCTTAATGAAATTAATTGATCGTGAAACCGGCAATAGCTCTTATGATTTAGTAAAAGAATACCGAGGTAGAGTTACGGCCTTCTTTTGGCAATCTTTTGCAGTGATTTATGATGATGACCTAAACATGAAAGTGCGCTATGATAAAGAAGGCGATGACCGAATGATTGAGGAAATCATTCAGATGATTGACAGACAAGAAATTTAGTTCCTTTGCCTTAGCACTTCGTATAATATAACCCCACAAGCTACCGAAACGTTCAATGAACCTATGCTTCCCTTCATGGGTAGCTTGGCTTTTGCATCACATAGCTTTAAGTATTCAGCCGAGATTCCCTCCTCCTCATTACCCATGATGATGCAACAAGGATTTTTGAGATTCACATGGGTGTATGACACTTCGGTTTTTTCTGTACAAGCCACAATGCTTAGTCCGGTGTCTTTTAAATATTTGATTGTTTCTTTCAAATTCATACTGCGGCAAACTGGAATTTTATTTAACGCCCCCGCTGAAGTTTTCATGGCATCCGAATTAACAGGCGCAGATCCTCTAACAGGAATAATAATGGCATCTACCCCGCAGCACTCGGCAGTTCTTGCAATAGCTCCAAAATTTCTCACATCTGTAATTTTATCAAGCATCAACAACAAAGGCACCTTTCCCTTTTCAAATATTGGGGGTAAAATTTGAT
>JBILUU010000145.1:0-7018 GCA_044370815.1 Bacteroidia bacterium | reverse complement strand
GCGCACTTGGCATGGGGCCTTTCAGGATGTATACGCACCAATTTTTATCAATAATGAAAACGAGTTAAAGCCGCAACGCTTAGGATCCTTTCCCCTGCTCGACTGCCAAGCTTCACTTGATGCGCTGGAAAGCGCGCGTAAAGCATACAATCTGGGAAAAGGGGAATGGCCTACCATGACAGTTAAACAGCGCATCAAACATATGCTGCAGTTTGTAAAACTGATGAAAGAAAAACGCAGCGAGGTGGTTAATTTATTGATGTGGGAAATTGGAAAATCGTTGAAAGATTCGGAAAAAGAGTTTGATAGAACGGTTGATTATATTTTAGATACTATTACTGCATTAAAAGACCTTGACCGCGACTCTTCTCGTTTAAAAAAGGAACAAGGTATTTATGCGCAAATTAGAAGAGGACCGCTTGGCGTGGTGTTGTGTATGGGCCCATACAACTATCCACTAAACGAAACTTTTTGCACCCTAATTCCCGCGCTGATCATGGGCAACCCCGTAATTTTGAAGCCGGCTAAGCATGGTATATTATTACTTTCGCCACTCCTCGATGCGTTCAGAAGCAGTTTCCCAAAGGGCGTAATCAATGTGATATACGGACATGGAAAAGATACCGTTGGTTGCATCATGGAAACCGGAAAAGTTGATGTGTTCGCATTTATTGGCTCAAGTAAAACCGCCAACACACTAAAAAAATTGCATCCAAAACCCAATCGTCTGCGCTCAGTGATGGGACTAGAGGCAAAAAATCCTGCCATTGTTTTATCGCATGCCGATATTAATCTTGCAGCCGAGGAATGTATTTTAGGTTCCCTGAGTTATAATGGTCAAAGATGCACCGCCATCAAAATAATTTATGTACACGAACAAGTAAAGGAGCAGTTTATACAACTTTACCTTCACAAACTTTCGAGTCTCAAATGCGGTATGCCTTGGGAAAAAGATGTGATGCTCACACCACTGCCCGAAACGGATAAGCCGGAGTATTTGAAAGGATTGATTGATGATGCTGTTGCAAAAGGAGCTAAAGTGATCAACGAGCATGGTGGATTCACCAATCATAGCTTTGTGTATCCTGCCGTGCTTTATCCTGTTAATAAAGGTATGCGGGTGTATGACGAGGAGCAATTTGGTCCTATTGTCCCTATTGTGAGTTTTAGCGATATTGCTGAACCTATTGAGTATATGGTAGCTTCTAACTATGGTCAACAAGTGAGTGTTTTTGGCACCGATGCCGATGAAATGGCGCGCTTAATTGACCCGCTTGTGAATCAGGTTTGTCGCGTAAACATCAACAGTCAGTGCCAGCGAAGCCCCGATGTATATCCTTTTAACGGAAGAAAAGATTCTGCTGAGGGAACATTGAGTGTGGTTGATGCCCTGCGGGTTTTCAGCATCAGAACCATGGTAGCAGGCAAGGATAGCGAGGTCAATAAAAACTTGTTGAGCGAAATTTTAGAAGGCCGAAAAAGTAATTTTTTATCTACTGATTTTATTCTGTAATCATCACATTTAATTCTTAAAATCATTATCATTGTTTTTTTTATAAATTGTAATTTTAATTTCCATGTATTTAATTGCCGATAGCGGATCAACCAAGTGCGACTGGATGTTGCTCAAAGACAACAATCAATCTGAGTCATTCAGCACGATGGGCTTTAATCCTTTTTTTCACAACGAAAGCATTATCAGTAATGCCATTAAAAATAATGAAGGGCTATATAAATATGCCAACGAAGTGGAGTTGATATTTCTATATAGCGCAGGATGCAGCAGCAAGGAATTAAAGTTGATTGTTGAACGTGGCCTGAGGGAAGTATTCAGCAAAGCCAATATTTATGTTGATCATGATTTGGTAGGTGCTGCTTTTTCTACCTACAGCGGTGTGCCGGGCATTACCTGCATATTAGGAACAGGTTCAAATTCTTGTTTTTTTGATGGCGATAACGTTACAGAGGAAGTACCTGCCTTAGGATATATTTTAGGTGACGAAGGTAGCGGTAGTTATTTTGGCAAGAAATTACTGGCCGACTTCTTGTACAAAAAATTGCCGGCCGACATTCATGCTAAATTGCAAGATGAACTTCGACTCACTAAAAAGGATATTTTTGAAAACGTTTACATGAAGCCGCATGCCAATGTTTATTTGGCATCATACATGAAAATATTTTCTAGTTTTGAGGATAATGCCTACGTAAAAACAACGGTAGCTGCAGGCATGAAACATTTTCTCGAGAACCATGTGTGTTGTTTTTCAAATCATCAAACAGTACCGGTTCATTTCATTGGCTCAATTGCTTATCACTTTGAAGATATCTTAAAGGCAGAGGCCAAAAAATTAAATATTGAAGTGGGCAACATCATCAAAAAACCAATTGACGGTTTGGTTGATTATCACATGAAATACCTGATTAAACCTAAGGTGGCAAAGTAATTTATCTGATTGCGTGTGGTTGAGTAACCATTTTAAAAATCAGCTCATTTTGTATAACTCCGTGAGGCGATTAATGTAAAGTGGCATATCATATGCTGCGGCATACTTAATGGCATAGTTACTTATCTCTTGCAGTTTAACTGGGTTTTGCAATAGTTGCAGTATGCAATGTGCAAACAATTTTGGATCGGGCTTGCTAAAAATATAGCCATTTTTTTCTTCTTCAATAACGTCACGATTTCCTCTCCCATCAAGGCATACACAGGGCAAACCGGCTGCCATAGCTTCTATCAAAACCAATCCAAATGGCTCATAAGTTGCCGGATGCACGTATACATGAGCTTGATGCAAATAGTCTTCTACATTGTTTACATTGCCATGCAAAATAACACGATCTTGTAAATGGTATTGCTTTATTTTTTCAGCAATACGACCATGATTAGGACCATCGCCCAAGACATCAATTTGCACATTAGGAATCATTGGAAGCAGCGCTAACATGATGTCAACCAGGAACTGCTGATTCTTTTTATCCACCAAACTTCCTACACTCACAATTCTAAAATTTCCCTGTGCATCAAGTTTAAAATGCCTTTGTCCTCTATAAAATCTTTTATAATCAATCGCATTATGCAATAGGTGAATTCGCTTATTAATTGGACTTCCAAGATGCGTAAAGAAATAATTGAAGGCATCTTGCGAGATAGCTAAAAAACGATTATTGCACTGCGCATAGCGTTTCAGCATCATGCGCTTCTCATAAAAATTAGTAACGGCCTGCTTACTTAACCTATTTAACCGCAAAGGAGCAAACTGCTGCATGTTATCGTGCAAATGGGTGTAATACTTGATGCCTTTTCTGGTTTGATAGCGAGTTAGCATCTCAGCCAAAAACAAATGAGAATGAATAATATCAGGTTTAAACTCATCGAGAATCTGCTCGTAATCAGCTGTTTCAACTATTGCCTTTCCGGTGATAGAAGGTATCACCACTGAATAGGTTTGCCTAAACTGAAAATCAAATCGAATATAACTGTATGCGTTTACCTCACTCATACTCAAGAGCATCACTTGATGCCCTTGCGCCACCAACGTATTGCATATATCAATGGTAATGCGTTCGGCACCACCCTTTGACAATGAAGGTATTACATGTAAAATATTCATATTCAACATGCAAGTATAGGGAATTACTCATTATTGACACGATAAACACAATTTATTTCTGTAATTTACTTTTGATATTAATTTTGCACCCTTTATCATTGACCTGAAAGACACAAAATTACATATCGTATCATTTGATGTTCCCTATCCGCCAAACTATGGCGGAGTTATAGATGTTTTTTACAAGATCAAAGCGCTGCATGAAGCCGGCTGTAAAATTATTTTGCATTGTTTCGATTATGGCAGAGGGCAACAAGATGAATTGCAAAAGTATTGCACCGAGGTTTATTATTATCCGCGAAATATGAGTGTTGCGGGGCTATTCAGCCGTTTGCCATACATTGTTGTTTCAAGAAACAGCGCTGCACTGCTGCAAAACTTATTAAAAGATGAAGCACCAGTTTTATTTGAAGGTTTACACTCGTGTTATTTTCTATCCAATCCTTTGCTCAAGAAGAAACTTAAAATTGTAAGGACACACAACATTGAACACGATTATTACAGCAATTTAGCAAAGAGCGAAAAAAACCTCATTAAGAAATTTTACTTCAAACGTGAAGCTATAAAGCTTAAACGATTTGAAAATGTATTGCAAGAGGCAAATAAAATAGCTGCTATTTCTGCCAACGACACTTATCATTTTAAACGCAACTACCCGTCAGTTCACACGGTATCTGCTTTTCATCCTTACAACCGCGTTGCTATCAAAGAAGGCTTGGGAAATTATGCCCTTTACCATGGAAACCTGGCTGTTGCCGAAAATAATCTTGGTGCACTTTACTTGGTTAATGAAGTTTTTTGCCATACCAATTTTCCACTGATAATTGCCGGCAGTCAACCTTCTCGAGCACTTAAAGAAGCCGTAAAAAAGTATTCGCATATCACACTCAAAGGAGATATCAGTACCAATGAAATTAATGACTTGATTGAAAATGCACACATCAATGTATTGCCCACCTTTCAGGCCACCGGTATCAAGTTAAAGTTATTGGCCGCATTGTATTCAGGCCGACACTGCTTGGTGAACAATCCTATGGTAGCCAACACGGGATTAGAAGAAATTTGTATTGTAAAAGACAGCCCGCTAGAAATGATGAAAGCAATTGAATTACTGAAAAACACAGAGATGGACAAGCAGATGATTGCACTCAGAAAAACAATTCTCGAAAAGTCGTTTTCAAACCAATACAATGCTTCCATTTTGATGCAAATGATTGCTTCCTAGAATCGATCCTTTATCTGTCAAAATCTCACACTCAAAGAAGTAGCTGCGCTCAAATTGTATCTCGACAAAAGTTGATCGTTTATAAAAATTGGATCTACGTTATACAATTGTTTAATTTCTATGCGCAGCATCAATGATTTAAAAAATTTGAAATCCAAATTCATGGAAGCCCCCAAAAGATTGAGAGCGGCATTTTTATATGGCAACGTAACAACAGCATTGCGATCGGCATAGTGCTCAATCCTTCCCACAAGGTCGAGCGCCTTGGTAAGCCGATACTTTACAACTGCCTGCGGAGTATACCAAAATGCAGTATTTTTTTTGATGGTATGATGTTGCATACCAACATCCAAAGCAAGAATCAAACTTACATTTTTGTGCGGTTTCGCAATGAGGTAAAAATTATTAAAAAATCGCCATTGCGGCATTCCCGTTATGCCCTCATTACCTATATAATTGCTGTAATTAAATGTATACTTTTTGTAAGTGTACAACATTTGAAAACCCAAGGAAGGTTTGAAAGACCTATTGAAATTTGGCATCTGCTGCCATCCATTTAATAGCAAGAGATTGTATTCCCATTTCTCATTTTTTGTTTTGTAATTGAGTTTTACGCCAGTTTCGTAATAAGGAGAATTGTCGGCTGCCAAGCTTCTTGTTAGGGTAAAACAATCGGCAGCAATAGCACTTTCAAACCCTATGTGCGAATTAAATATGCCGGTTTGTAACCACAGCTGTTTATTTTTCAGCAGCTGGAATGAAATATTAGCTTCATACATATTCTGACTCCATGTGGGCTCATCGGCAAGATTGGCTGATGCATAGGAACCTGTCATAACGCCAATAGATGTTTTAAACCTACTGTAATCGACAGCAAACCTGAATAAGGCCAAATTGAGCCCCGGCTGATTATTGACATGATGATTATAATAAAAACCAGGACGAAATTCTTGCTTTGGAGAGGTAAAGTCATACACAAAATATGTTTCTGCAAAACCTTCTGTTCTGAATGTTATTTTGGGTGTTGAATCATTTTCGCAAAGCGCCTGAATACTTGTTAGGAGGCATAAAATGAAGATGATTTTTAAACTTGCTTGATGCGACATGATTGCTTGCAAAAGTAATTTTAAGTTTGAAATAACATACTTTGTTTGGAGATTTAGTTACAAAAACACTTGCTTGTATGCTATTTTGTTTGCGTTTTTTTTTTGTGAGTTGGCCTTGCGAGTTAACAAAAAAGATAAGACATGTAAATGTTTGGGATGAAGCAAAAAATTGGCTTAATTTGTCATAACAAATTTGTATTGAAGTGCCTCTGCTGCCAAAAAAAATCTTGTACTTATCGATCTTTTTCGGGTTACTGCGTGCCATACTCCTGTTCCACCACAACCCCAACTTGATTATGAATATTGATGAGGAGAGCAACTTTGAAGTTGCCACCAATCATTTTCATGGAAGAGGCTACACCTATTTTGACCCCGAAAAAAATGGCTATTACCCCACCGCTTTTCACGGCAGCTTTACCATATTTGTTTATGAACAACTTATATTAAAGCCTCACATTCATAAACGCAAATGGGTAGCCTTTTGCAACATCATGTCGGCCATTTTTTTGGCTGTTTCAATCATTTTCTTCTACCGCCTCAATCTTTTTTACCTACCCGAAAAGTGGGCGTTTTACAGTACCTTGTTGTACGCAATTTTCCCTTCAGTAATCTATTATATTGGCACACTTTTTTGGTACGAACAAATTGTACTTTCATGGCTCATCGTGGTGGTTTACTACCTGATAAAAGCCACAGGCAGCTTCTTGAAACCAATTGAATGGGTGTTGCTGATTTCACTTATTTTACTAAGCAGCTTATTTAGACTGCAAACTATTGCCATTTTTATTCCATTGCTCACTCTTGTGATGGGATATTCGTTATACCAAGGAAAACACACAGTTGCAAGTATGATGTTATTGACATTGCTTTTGGGCTTTTTGGCACACTTTCCATCCTTGAAAAAAAACAAGGATTTATATGGCCGGTACATGCTAAGTACACAAATGGGTTATGAAATTTTACAGGGACACAATCCATACGCTAAAGGTTCATGGATGGGCAATTGGCTTCTGCCTTCTTCATCTCTTTATCAATACAGCCATGAAAAAATACCAAATTTAAAAAATCTCAATCAG
>JBILUU010000144.1:0-7124 GCA_044370815.1 Bacteroidia bacterium | reverse complement strand
CTATGGTGTCGAAGAATTTTATAATCTTGCTGCCGACCCTCTAGAAAGTAATAATTTGTTGGTAGTAGGAAATTTGTCTGCTATCGAAATTACTAACTACAATTACTTGTGTAGCGAAATGACTACGCTACTGGGGTCAGGGACTTACTGTCAAAATATGGTGGGCAGCAATCGTCATTCTTTGACAAATTGTTGTCAGATTTACCCTAATCCTGCAAGTAATCAATGTACAATTAATGTTTCACAAATATTTGTAGGCGAGTCCTATTCTATCGTGGATTTTACCGGTAGGGAAGCAATTTCAGGCGTCTTTACAGGTGAGAACAATATTATTGATATCGAGAATTTACCGGATGGCATATATCTGTTAAGGACAGGTACAGCTAACGAATACGCAATGAAGTTTGTTAAAGAAAATTACTAATCCACCATTTTTGAGAAACGTTTGTGCATGTTGATTGATATATTGGAAACTAAGTAATTGCAATACTTTTTATTATAAATATCAACATAAGTAGTGATTTTAAAAATGGTCTGACATGCAATTGCATTTTATTAAAGTGTAAAAAAGACACTTAAAATCGTACAATGCTTGATTTTATCAAATAATTCTTATTATTATTGCCTTAAAATTTTGATTATTGTTTGATAAGATGTCAGAAAAAGTATACAAGCAAAGAATAGGCAACTTCAACAGGAGCATTGGTTGTTTAACGCATATTGAAAAAATCGCCAATGGATTGCACCTTCAAACGGAAACTGAAAATATCATCATAGCCGTTTACAGTGCGCACATTATAAGGGTGCGTATATTCTTGAAATCATTTGATAAACCCGACTTTTCTTATGCTGTGGTTGAGCAACCCGGTGTGTGTGATGTTTCTTTTGAAGAAAATAATGAAGAGATTATACTACAAACAGTTTTTTTGAGGGTACTAATAAAAAAAAATCCTTTCAGGATTTCTTTCTATACAACCGATAACATTCTAATTAATGAAGATCATCCTTCTTTCGGAACTTCGTGGATTGGGAATGAAGTGACCACCTACAAAACCATACAAAACGGTGAACGCTTTTTGGGCTTGGGTGAAAAAAATGGTGACCTCGACAGACGAGGAAACGCCTATACCAATTGGAATACAGATCACTTTGCATATGCTGTTGATGATGATCCAATATATTTAAGTACCCCATTTTATATTGGTGTGAATGATCGATTACCATACGGAATATTCTTCGACAATACATGTAAATCTGTTTTCAATTTTGGAGCTTCCAATGATCGCTTTATGTATTTTCAGGCGGAAGATGGCGAAATGAATTATTATTTCATACATCATCAGCAAGTTGCCGATATCATTACATCATACACACATCTTACCGGAAGAATGCAATTGCCTCCGCTCTGGAGTTTGGGCTTTCAGCAATGTCGGTACAGTTATTACCCCGATACTGAAGTGTTGAATATTGCGCGCACTTTCAGAGTTAAAAATATTCCTGCAGATGTGATCTATTTAGATATACATTACATGGATGCATATAAGGTTTTTACGTGGCATCGTGAAAGATTTCCTAAACCTGCCCAATTGGCTGAAGCGCTAAAAGAAATCAATTTCGATTTGGCAGTGATTGTGGATCCGGGTATTAAGCGCGAGCAAGGATACGAGGCCTATGAGCAGGGATTGGCAGATGATTTATTTGTGAAATATCCAGATGGGGAGCCATACAGTGGTCAGGTTTGGCCCGGTTGGAGTTGCTTCCCCGATTTTACAGATGAACGTGCCCGAACATGGTGGGGCAATCAATTGAGTAAACTTACCGAGGTGGGAGTAACAGGTTTTTGGAATGATATGAATGAGCCCGCTGCTTGGGGGCAGCACTTGCCCGATTTGATTGCATTTGAATATGAAGGAGAAGGAGCAACACATAAAAAAGCAAGAAACGTATATGGCATGCAAATGGCAAGAAGTACGTATCAAGGAGCAAAAAAATTATTGAAAGGCAAGCGGCCTTTTGTGCTCACAAGAGCAGGTTTTTCGGGCATACAGCGTTATAGTGCGGTATGGACTGGCGATAATATTGCCAGCGAGGAACACATGATGGCAGGTATCCGATTGATCAATAGCATGGGGATTACGGGAATACCCTTTGCAGGAAATGATGTAGGCGGATTTGCTGGTGAAGCTTCACCGGATTTATTTGGCCGATGGATTATGCTTGGTGCGTTTTCCCCATTCTTCAGAGCGCACAGCATGATTAATAGCCGCGATTGTGAACCATGGACTTTTGGGGAAGAGGTGGAGGACATTTCAAGAAATTATATTCGCCTGCGTTATAAAATTATGCCATATATTTATTCGTCTTTTTATGAATCAACACAAAACGGTTTGCCTATAGCAAGATCACTCGCCATTGATTATACCTTTGATGATCGCATTTACGAGAAACAATTTCAACATCAGTATCTCTTCGGAAAAAACTTATTGATTATTCCTACAGAAAGTTTTAGGGAATACACCAAAGTGTATTTACCGTCTGGCAAATGGTTCAATTTATATACCGATGAGTTGTACGAAGGAGGTAAAGAAATGTTGATTGAAGTTCCTAAAGAAATTTTGCCAATTTACTCCAAGGCAGGTGGTTTTATGCCTTCTCAAACTGCTGTTCAGTCATTAAAAATAAAGCCAGAAACATACATGAGGTTGCATGTATGGGGCGAAGCAGATGGTGATTTCGTATATTATGAAGACGATGGTCTTACCTACAATTATGAAGAAGGATTTTTTTGCCGTAGGTTGATGGAAAATAGATTTAATGAAGGTAAAATAATTATAGGCAAGCAGGAAGGAAATTACACTTCGCATTTTGCAACCGTCAAACTAATCATGCATGGTTTCAAAGGATTGGGTAGCCAAGTTTTGATAGCCGATAGAAAAGTAAATATCAGTTATGAAGATATGAAGTACATTGAGGCTATTTCTGATTATGATCCATACAATAAGCCACCCAAACCACCTATGTATATCAAAGCAGTGCCTTACATAGAGATACCTTTTGGAAAGGATGAAATAGTAATACAATGGAAATTTTAAATAAGGTGATATGCCATGAAATGTAATTTAAATGTTAGAAGTATGATGCTAATAATTGTATGCATCACTGCTGTTTCTTGCAACCAGGGAAATAAATTGAAGGTGCCTGCCGATCCTGTATTGATAGAAAATATCATACCTTTTACACTGCAGCCTGATAGCACTGTGATACATATAAATGATATTTTTGTAGATGAAGAAATATTAGACTCCGCCAGCGCAGCACCCTATTTAGAGGTATCCTACTCAGCAAACAAAAAGTTAATTACCCTAAAAGAAAATAACTTGGAGTTGCCGCCCATGCTCATAATGAAGCTTTATTGCGGAAAACATCGATATGACATCATGCTCAAGCGTTCTCAAAAAGTTGCTTGCGAATTTAAGTATACTGCTTTTGGTAACGCTCCTGCTAAAGTTGAAATTGCCGGAGACTTTAACGGTTGGACACCCAGTCAAACCCCACTGACGTATGACGGGAAAATATTTTCTTGTAAGATGATGCTGAATCCGGGCAGATATGCTTATCAGTTGGTGGTGGATGATCAATGGATGCTCGATCCTTTAAATCCCAATAAGTTAGATAACAATATGGGCGGTGTTAATTCTGTTTTAATGCTGGGCGATAAGCCTTCGGATAAAATACCAAGGTTGTACACCGAAACCGCTAACGGGAACTTTGTTAGAATTACCGCTGTAAATAAGTTGCAAAAGTATTTTGTAATGTGGGAGAACTATGATATCACAGAAAGATTTACCACCCTGCGAGATAATATAATTGAAGTAAATATCCCTGATGTGGCAGCAGCTTATGAAAAGTCATCTTTGCGCGTATTTAGTTACAACAGTTTTGGATCTTCAAACGATATTTTGATTCCTTTGAAGTATGGCAACGTGGTAAAGCAGACAGCCGATTTGAATCGTTTCGATAAGCAAGCAATGATTATGTATTTTATGATGGTGGATCGATTCATGGATGGAAATAAGTCAAATAATTTCCCCTTGAAAGATGCTGATATAGCTGCAATGGCAAATTATATGGGTGGCGATTTATCAGGGATTGATCAAAAAATACAAGACCAATATTTTACCAATCTTGGCATTAATACCATTTGGATGTCACCAATTTTACAGAATCCCAATGAAGGCTATGTCGAATATCCTGCTCCTCATCGTAAGTATAGTGGATATCATGGTTATTGGCCCATCAGCGCTACCAAGGTTGATTACAGATTTGGTAATGAGCAAGATTTGAAAACTATCATTAAAGATGCACATTCAAAAGATATCAATATACTGCTTGATTTTGTATCTAACCATGTACACGAAAAGCATCCCTTGTATATCAATCATAAGGATTGGACAACGCCCATTGATTTACCTGATGGCAGAAAAAATATTAGGATATGGGATGAACAGCGACTAACTACTTGGTTCGATACTTTTTTGCCTGATATTGATTATACCCAACCGCAGGTGGTGGATGCAATGACTGACTCGGCAATTTATTGGATAAAAAAATATGACATAGATGGTTTTAGGCATGATGCGACCAAGCATGTGAGCGAAAACTTTTGGAGGGCACTTACCGCTAAAATGAAAACTTATGCCTTAAACAAAAAAGTACCAATGCCATATCAAATAGGCGAAACCTTCGGCAGTCGTGAACTCATAGGAAGCTATGTAACCAGTGGACAACAGCATGCGCAATTCGATTTTAATCTTTACTTCGATGCACGCAGCGTTTTTATAAATGATAATGAGTCATTCTCCAAGCTTAGTGAATCATTAAATGAATCATTTAATTATTATGGTTGGCACTCGCTTATGGGCAATATCAGTGGTAATCATGATATTGCTAGATTTATATCGTATGCGGGTGGTGATTTAAAATTCAGTGAAGATGACAAGGAGGCAGGTTGGAAGCGTAATATTACAGTTAAAAACAAAGTTGGATATCAGAAACTGGCGCAACTCATTGCCTATATATCAACCATACCAGGTGTGCCTGTGATTTATTATGGTGATGAGTTTGGAATGCCAGGTGCCGGTGATCCGGATAACAGACGAATGATGAAATTCACGCAGCTTTCGGCTGATGAAATGGAGCAACTGAAAACAACAAAAAAACTATTAAACCTTCGAAAAAATAACATGGCTTTGCTTTACGGTGATTATGAATTGCTAAGAGCTGATGTCAACACAATGGCATATGCACGGTATTATTTTGATAAAGCTGTTTTTGTATTTTTTAATAAAGATAATCAACCTGCTAGTTTCAAAGTGCCTATTCCCAAACGCTTTTCAATGGCAAATCTTAAAAATTATTTTAGTGGTAATTTCAGTATGAAGGATACCGATTTAATTATTGAGATGCCGCCTAACTCATTTGAAATTATTGCCACACAATAAAAAATGTAAATTTTAAGGCATGGTTCGTTAATATAAATTAAATAACTTTTAAATCAGATGCTTCTTCTTAAATTAGCATCAACTAATTAAAATATCACAACAGAAAAATACATTGAAGATGAAAAATAATTTCAAGAGGATTGTCGCCTTTTTTACATTGATGCTTGGACTCGCAACCATATCGTATGCTCAATTGGAAAGCAGTATTGAGAATATTAAGAAAGCAGTTGATAAGGTATTTGTGAATCAACCATTATGGTCAATCAACAGCACCATTTACGAGGTGAATTTGAGACAGTACGGAAAAAATTCCGGCTTCAAAACTTTTGAAAAAGAAATTCCCCGACTGAAGTCAATGGGTGTTGATATACTATGGTTTATGCCTATTCATCCTATAGGAATTAAAGAGCGCAAAGGAAGTTTGGGAAGCTACTATGCTGTGCGTGATTATAAAGCTGTTAGTGAAGAGTACGGCAGTATCGATGAATTTAAACACATGGTTGATTACGCACACTCAATAGGGATGCATGTAATTATTGATTGGGTAGCCAATCATACAGCCCCTGATCATCAATGGACCGAAACTCATCCTGATTTTTACACCAAGAGTCCTGATGGAAAATTTGTTCCCCCTGTGGCTGATTGGAGTGATGTTATTGATTTGAATTATGATAACAAAGGCCTGCGTACTGCCATGATAGATGCTATGAAATTTTGGTTAACCGATGCTAAAATAGATGGCTTTAGATGCGATGTTGCCGAAATGGTTCCGCTCGATTTTTGGATTGAAGCGCAGCGAGAACTTGTTGCGGTAAAGCCCACTCTTTTTATGTTGGCCGAAGGCGAGAAGCCCGAATTGCACGCTGCCTTTAATATGACATACACTTGGAAGGGTTTCAATATTTTCAGAAAGGTGGCCAAAGGTGAATATCCCGCAAGAGCGATTGACGATTATTTGGGAGAAGATAAAATGAATTACTCCCCTAAGGCAGTTCGCATGTATTTTACCACAAATCACGATGAAAATTCATGGAACGGAACTGAAAAGGAAATGTTTGGTGATGGAGCCAAGGCATTTTATGTTTTATGCGCTACACTAAATGGTATGCCTTTGCTATACAGCGGGCAGGAAGCTGGGCTAGATAAAAGACTTAAATTTTTTGATAAAGACCCTATTACTTGGGCAAATTATGCGAATGCAGATTTTTACACGCGTCTGCTTTCATTAAAGAGAAAAAATAACGCGCTGCTTCACTCAGAATCAGGTGGAGCTTTCGCTAAAATATTGAACAATAATCCTAATCAGGTTTACTCTTTTTACAGGAGAAAAGGTAAGGATGAAATTGTGGTAATTTTGAATCTGTCCAATACCGAAGCTAACGTAAAATTTGAAAGATACAAATTCGCGCCAAGCTATACCGAACTGTTTACCGACAAAAAGGGAACACTAAAGGTTGATGAAGAAATAAAACTCAAACCTTGGGAGTACAGGGTTTACGTGATTGATAAAATAGCCGATAAATAATACCAATTGCATTTATTTTTTAGTTCAAAAAAAAATAAATATGCAATGGTTAATGCCGATACTACTTGAAATTAGTCCAATAAGGTTAAGCCGTAATT
>JBILUU010000005.1:0-23066 GCA_044370815.1 Bacteroidia bacterium | reverse complement strand
TTTGTTGTAGGCCTCTAAAGCTTTCTCTAAACAGGTCATCGCATGCTTTAAGGCATCGAGGTTGAGCACGTAAGCAATTCTCACTTCATTCTTACCGCTATTGGGCGTGGAGTAAAATCCTGTGGCGGGTGCCAACATCACAGTCTGATTTTCAAAGCTGAACGACTCTAACAACCATTGACAAAACTTATCTGCATCATCAATAGGCAAACGAGCAATGCAGTAAAATGCACCTTTGGGCATCGGGCAAAACACACCGGGCATTTTGTTTAGTGCTTCTACTACATAATTTCTGCGTGCAGTATACTCTTTATTCACCTCATCAAAGTATGATTGTGGCGTATCGATAGCTGCCTCGGCACCTACCTGACCAAATGTTGGTGGACTCAAGCGTGCCTGTGCAAACTTAAGCGCAGCTTGCATTACCTGTGCATTTTTTGTAATCAGAGCCCCAATTCTGGCACCACAAGCACTGTATCTTTTTGAAATAGAATCAAGCAAAATAATATTATTATCAGCGCCATTCAAGTGCATCACCGAGGTGTATGCAGCTCCATCATAACAAAACTCTTTGTATACTTCATCTGAAAAAAGAAACAAGTCATATTTTAACACAAGGTCTTTCAATAACTCGAGCTCCTCTTTTGAATACAAATAACCTGTTGGATTGCCCGGGTTGCAAATCATAATGGCCTTTGTTTTTGGGGTAATCAACTTTTCGAACTCAGCTATAGGTGGTAACGCAAAACCATTTTCAATTACCGATTTAATGGGCTTCACCACCACATCGGCTTGACAAGAAAATCCGTTATAATTAGCATAAAATGGCTCAGGAATCAGTATTTCATCACCACCATTTAAACAGCTCATCATGGCTATTTCAATGGCTTCTGAACCACCGCATGTTACCAATATTTGTTCGTGATTGATATCAATTCCATGTTTACGATAGTAGCCCGATAGTTTTTTACGATAACTTTCCATACCGGCACTGTGGCTGTATTCAACCACTTTGGGCGAAAAATTACGCACCGCATCGAGCATCACCTGTGGCGTTTCAATATCGGGTTGACCGATGTTGAGATGATAAATTTTAACTCCTTTTGACTTGGCTGCTTCCGCAAAAGGCACCAGTTTTCTGATCGGGGAAGCCGGCATGTGTACTGCTTTTTCTGATATTTTAGGCATATAACATTTTTAAAATAAAAAACCCTTGCCGCACAAACGACAAGGGTACAAATGTAATTATTTTTCTAATTAGTGACCTGCAGGGGTTGTTGTTGCAGGAGTTGAAGATGGATCAGGCTTAACTACACCTTTAATACGTATAATTTTTGACGCTGTTTTAGCATTTGAAGTAACCGTGATTGTTTTTTCAAATGAACCAACTCTATCGGTTGCATATTTAACATCGATGGTAGCGCTTGCACCTGGTCTGATTGGCTCCTTTGGCCAAGTTGGCACTGTACAACCGCAAGAACCTTGGCAATTAGTAATGATTAACGGCTCTTTACCGGTGTTTTTAAATTTGAACTGACGGTTGCCATCTGCGTTGTGTTCAATAGTGCCATAGTCTATTACATCTGATTCAAATGAAATTTCAGGGGCATTAGGATTAGCAGGTGTTGTAGAATTGTCTTGTGCAAATGCACCAATAGCGGCTACGAATGCAATTGATAATGTTAAGATTGCTTTTTTCATTGTGTTTTGATTTTAGTTGATTGTTATTTTTATTGAGTTATTATTTATTTTCAAGTGGTGAACCTGCGCTTGGTTTTTTCGCAGGAAAAGTTTCTTCTGCAGGAACATCGTTAACTACACCTTTGATGGTGATCACTTTGGAGGCTGTTTGAGCATTGCTGGTGATGGTCACCGTTTTGGTGAAAGCTCCTACCCTTTTGGTGTCGTAAGTAACCTTGATACTTGATGAACCTCCGGGCGCAATGGGTTCTTTTGGCCAAACAGGTACTGTGCAGCCACATGAGCCTTGTGCATTTGAGATAATGAGAGGATCTTTTCCGGTATTCTTGAACGTGAACTCTACAGTTCCGTTATCGCCTTTACTCATGGTACCAAAATCATGCAATTCTTTAGCAAAGGTAATTTCAGCCTTACTTGCAGGCGCTGTGGTGGTAGCTGCAGCTATAGGTTTTACCTGACCTATAGAAGGTGCTTTCTTGTCTTGCGCAGCACTATTTAATGTATATAGCGCTAAACTTAAAATGAGAATTTTTGATTTCATAAACTATTTTTTTTTGAATTTGTTGTTAGCATAAATCGTGCCAATTAAAAAATACAGTTTGTTAAATTTTTTTCCTGTTATTATAAAATTGGATTGCGAAGTAAATAAAAATATTTCATTCAGAACTCTATTGTAAATTTGCGCCAAAAATTTTTGCATGATGAAGAAATTTCTGTTTCCTGTTTTGCTCTTTAGCGCTGCCGGGTTTGCATTTTACCTAGGATTTGCAGCTAAAAAAGAAGATAAACCATTGCGCCTTTTACCCTATTATGGTAATCACGAGGTAAGACCATCTTTGACGGGTAATGGAGTGGATACCATATACAAAACCATAACCGATTTCAGCTTTATCGATCAAAGGGGCAATGTGGTAACTCAAAATAATTTTAAAAACAAAATATACGTAGCCGACTATTTCTTTTGTACCTGTCAAAGCATTTGCCCCATCATGAGCACCCAAATGCAAAGAGTGGCCGATTACTACAAGAGTGACGATGAAATCAGATTTATATCTCATACTGTGAATCCCGAATACGACTCTGTGAATGTACTTGCCGACTATGCCGCTGCACACCAGGCAAGATATGGACAATGGTACTTGGTTACAGGCAACAAAAAGGAGCTATATGATTTGGCACGCAAGAGTTACATGTTGGATGCCAGCGAAGGTAACGGTGGTGAAGACGATTTTATTCATACCCAAAATTTTGCATTGATTGATAAGGAAAGGCGTATTAGAGGATACTACGATGGTACCAATCCAAAAGAAATTGATCAGCTGATCAACGATATTGCCTTATTGAAAAAAGAGTATTCTTCAAAAAAACCATTATAGCATGGCCAAAACCACAGAAAGCAGCTCTAAATATAATCACCTGGAGCAGATGAGCACCCTAGATTTGTTGACCAATATCAACCACGAGGATGCCACGGTACCTTTGGCTGTGGCCAAAGTCATTCCGCAAATTGAACGTTCGGTAGATGCCATTGTAAGTTGTATACAGCAAGGTGGAAGACTTTTTTACATTGGGGCAGGCACAAGCGGCAGATTGGGTATTGTAGATGCCTCTGAATGTCCGCCTACCTTTGGTGTGCCACATGGATTGATAAACGGAATCATAGCAGGTGGTGACAGCGCTATCAGAAAAGCGGTGGAATTTGCCGAAGATAGCAATGAACAGGGTTGGCTCGACTTACAAGCGCATGCCATCACAAATATTGATATGGTTATTGGTATAGCTGCCTCGGGATCTACACCTTATGTAATTGGTGCCGTAAAAAAATGCAAGGAAAATGGTATTGTTACCGGCTGCATTGTATGCAATGCGGAAAGCGAGTTAGCACGCAACGTTGACTTCCCAATTGAAGTAGTGGTTGGCCCCGAATTTGTTACCGGAAGCACGCGCATGAAAAGCGGAACCGCTCAAAAATTAGTACTGAATATGCTTTCAACCTGCAGTATGATAAAAACAGGCAGAATAAGAGGAAATAAAATGGTCGATATGCAATTGAGTAATAATAAACTTGTTGACCGCGGTGTGAAAATGATTATGGATGAAACACATACTGACTATGCCACAGCCGAAGCATTACTGAAACAATACGGCAGTGTGAGGAAAGCAGTTGATGCCTATCAAAAATAAGGAGGCAATATGCAGGATATCGAACCATATTACAATTGGCGGCATTTATATATAGCTTCAGAAGATGAGCGTTCGCCTTTTTATGAGCGCGCATACAATGAATTTGAATACGACAAGCAAATATATAACTACCTGATTCATCCACAGTGGGACGATATAGGTTCCGAAACTTTATTTATTAAAATACTATTCGTAAACTATGATGCAGGGTTTGCTATTATTGAACTGATTGGAGAGTGGAATGATTGTATTAATAATGATGTAATGATTTTGAAGCGCGACATCATTGATTTGATGCTCCCCGAAGGCATCAACAAATATATTTTGATTGGTGAAAATGTATTGAATTTTCATGCCTCAGATGAAAGTTATTATGAGGAGTGGCAAGAGGATGTGGACGATGGTTGGGTGGCTTTTTTAAATTTTAGAAATCATGTGCTTAGTGAGTTTCAGCGCAATAATATTGACTACTACATCTTGTTGGGTGGGCAAATCAATGAGATTGGATGGCGCACTTTTGACCCCAACGAACTCTTTGCCAAAATCAGTGCCTTGGTGATGAAGCGCCTTGCTTGATGATTTTTTTTGATGGATTATTGATATTTTAGTTGGGGCAAACATTTGTTTTCATATATTTGCAGCGGGTAAGTCTTGTACGACCAGCTCCTGCTAAACTCCCCCAGATTCGGAAGGAAGCAAGGGTAGGCGGTTGAGCGGTGCGATATAAGTAGCTTACCCATTTTTTATTGCATTAACCATACCTCAATTATATCTACGATGAAATTTTTTATTGATACTGCAAACCTCTCTCAAATTAAAGAAGCCAACGATTTAGGTGTTTTAGATGGCGTAACCACCAACCCTAGTTTGATGGCAAAAGAAGGCATTAAAGGAACCGACAATATTTTGAAACATTATGTAGACATTTGCAATATTGTAGACGGTGATGTGAGTGCAGAAGTAATTGCTACTGATTATGAAGGCATTATTAGGGAGGGAACAAATTTAGCCGCTCTTCATCCTAATATTGTGGTGAAGGTGCCCATGATAAAAGATGGTGTAAAGGCTATTAAATATTTTTCACAGCAAGGAATTAAAACCAATTGCACCTTGGTGTTTACAGCCGGACAGGCCTTACTAGCCGCCAAAGCAGGTGCTACCTATGTATCCCCATTTATTGGGCGGTTAGATGATATTTCATATGATGGTTTAGAATTAATCAGTCAAATTGTATTGATTTACGACAACTACGGATACGAAACACAGGTGCTTGCTGCCTCTATCCGCCACACCATGCATTTGCTAAAGTGTGCCGAACTTGGTGCAGATGTGGCAACTTGCCCGTTAAATGTAATCACTTCGCTCCTCAAACACCCGCTTACCGACAGTGGATTGGCCACCTTCTTGGCTGATCATGCAAAGGTGAATGGGTAGTGATATTTAAATATGTTGCGCAGCGTTAAGTTTGTTTTAACTTTCAAATAATCAAACAACACTTACCATTTAAGTTTATTCCTTAAATTGGTACTTAATTTTTTTAGGGCCAGCTCAAATAAGTCAAACATTTATCCCTAGAATAGGATGCAGGATGGTATATTCTTTACCAAGAATACTATTTTTTATACCTTTACCAAACAATGCATTTTAATGAATGGCTTATCAAGTTGTACATAAAAAAATTACCCGGTTAAAAGATAATTCGGTGAGCAATGTGAACGATTTGCTTGCGGTAGAAGAGCCAATGCAAATCAAACTGTTGTATTGGCAAGGTGATACCCCTGTTGAAACAAATATTAGCATAACCATGCGTACACCCGGCAATGATTTTGAGCTTTCGGTAGGTTTTTTATTTACGGAGGGTATCATCAATAATCCGGACTTCATTGAATCAGTCAGCTATTGCAACAAAGCTCTTTCAGAAGGCAAGGAAAATGTAGTTAAAGTAGTTCTAAAAAAAAATGCCTTGTTACAATTACCGCATGCTGAAAGAAACTTTTATATCAGTGGAAGCTGCGGTGTATGCGGCAAAACTGCAATTGAGTCGCTCGAACAAACCGCTTGTTTTCCTATTGATTTTAATTTTTCAGTGAGCCATGAACAGCTTTTTCGGCTGAAAGATCAAATGCAACAAGAACAAGTTAACTTTAAATACACCGGTGGTATTCATGCTTGTGCGCTATTTGATGAAATAGGAAACATCATGATTATGCGCGAGGATATTGGCAGGCACAATGCCTTAGACAAGTTGATTGGGTATTATGCGCTGCAACAAGCATTACCACTCGAAAAAAAGATATTACTGCTTAGCGGAAGAATTAGTTTTGAATTGGTTCAAAAAGCTGTGATGGCAGGCATACCCTTTATTTGTGGTGTAGGTGCTCCATCTAGTTTGGCTGTAGAAACTGCTGAGCGCTCAGGTGTTACCCTTATTGGTTTTTTGAAGGAAACATCAATGAATATATATACTCATACTCAAAGAGTGCGCTTATGAAATTAAGAATCAACAAACAGTCGATACGGCTGCGCCTTAGCCAAAAAGATATCAATCAGTTACGCGATAATGGCCTTGTAAGTGTGCCGCTTTATTGGGGTTCAAATGAAAACGACTTGTTTATGTATCGTTTGTCGGTAGAGGAAGAAACTGCATCGGGGGTTTATTTTTCGGGAGATCACATTCATGTAAAAGTAAACAAAATTGAAATCGCCCAGTGGCTGCATGATGAACAATGTGTGAGCTTTGAATTTTCGGTAACAACAGCTATGCAAGCATTAGTGGTGTTGATTGAAAGAGATTTCAAATGTTTGACTCCAAGAAATGAAAATGAGGAAGATTTGTTTGAAAACCCCAACGGCAAATGTTGATGCTTATGCTTTAAAAATGTGCTCCAAGCTTTCGAAATATTTCTGTTGATTCATTTCACTCCAATGAATAATAAAATATCGGTATTGATAGGTTTGTATTTGACACAGCAGCACCAAGAGCAGCGAGACTGCCATCAAGGGTAACTTATAACGTACGCGATCCAAAAGCCAAAGCAAAAGGATAGCGAATAGCGCAAAATACTCAATAAACGGACGCAGCGAAAAACTGCCTCCATAATACCAAATCCACCAACACGACAATACATAAGTGAATGTAAAAAAGAAGAGCAGGTAGGTGACTGCCATAAACCTGTTTTCTTGGAACATAAAAACAAGTGCCAGCTGCGAGAGCAATACAAGGGGTGTGTAAACAAAAAGTCCTTTTCTGAAACTAAATAAGGATTCGAATACATGTGGCTTCGTAAAATCAAAATTCTCACCTGGGTAGGAGTCAATCCATACATGTCCTGTTTGTAAGTAATAAATAAGTGACTGCACACCTGCCATGAGCGAAAAAACAAGGAGGGCTGATAACAACATTCTTCTTTGTTGTAATGCTGATTTTATTCCTTGTATAAATACAATAGAAGTTCCGGCAAGAAAGGGCACCGTACCCAATACCAATAGATTAAATGGTCTGATGAGAAACACCAAGCCCAATGCAAAAGCTGCCCACATCAGCTGCGCAACTGCTTGTTTTTGAAACCATAATTTTGTTTGCCAAAGAAAAAAAGTGAGCGCGCAAAAGGAATACACGTGCGACATCCCCGGTTCGCCAATAGCATAATAAAATAGTTGAGTGCCAAAGGCAAAAACAAGCAGTACAAATGCAATCCTATTTTGATTGTGGCTGTATAACTGCAGCAGCTTTCCCGTGAAATACAAACCAAGTATGGTATAAAAAACAGCGGCCATGTTAACAGATAAAATATACATTCGGTTGTAACCATCCTGCGGTGCATCAAACCAATCGGACAACACATGCGCAGTCAAGAAAAAGGGGGAAATCATGATGGCGGTTCCGCAAAAATATTTATTGCTTCTTTGCTCGCCATGTCCAACCCGGTATTCGTATGCCAACCGTGATTCAAAATATCCCTCTTGCATGACCTTCTCATAAAATGAAAAATTCAAATCATGGTAAATAAATACAGCAGGTAAATAGGCATAATACCCCCAAGCATCGCTTTCCAATACGTCTTGCCATTTGTTCTTCCCAAAGTTGATATTGATGCTCACCAACAAATACACCACCAACGTGATTGACAAATAAATCTTAGTAGATACTTTCATGGGAGAGAATTAAAAAAATTGGGAATCAGCTCTCTGCAATCCGCTGAAAAATCAATTCATCTACAAAGCCGGCAGGCACTTTGTTCCATTGTTTTTTATTTCCTGTCTCTTTAAAGCCGACAGCGGTAAACAGGGCTATGCTTGGCAAATTATCGGCATTAATATGGCAATACAATTGATGAAGTTGCAGCATCTTGAAAGCATAGTGGCAAAGCACTTGTAAGGCATCCTTTGCTAAACCCTGCCCTCTGTGCTGTTCATCGGCAATTAAAATACCAACTCCGGCACGTAGGTGATAAGGATCAAAATCATACAAATCAATACAACCTACCGGCAGATTATCTTTACAAATCATCAATCTTAGCTGCTTGGCGGTAAAAATATCATATTGTGAGTTGTAGATGTAATCGCGGAGTAAGTGTTTAGAATAGGGTGTTATTGTGTTGGAAAGATGCCATACGTTGGAGTTGTTTTCCCAAGCATATAAGGTCTCTAAATCTTCGGGCTCTAATGCCCTGAGCACAATCAGTTGCCCTTTCAGTAGTTGCATACTTGTTAACTTAAACTATACTTTACACGTGGTTCTTTTTGGATGAACTCAATAATTTTTTCATCCAAGCTGATTTTTGTTTTCACTGATGAGAGCTCAACTTGTAGCTCTTCTTTAGGATCGCTCACCTTAATTTGAATAGCACAATCACCCGGATACTTTTTAATCAATTTACTTAGTTGACCAATGAAATCATCGGATAAATCGTGAAGATTCACACTAAGCTCCAACTTCTTTGTCATTTTATTGCGCACATCCGAAAGTAACATCATGTTGAGGATATTCAACTTAAACTTACCGGGTTCATTACGCCACTCCTCTGCCCTCACCTTCATATACACGAATAAACCCGATTGCATGAAGAAGCTTTTCCATTTCAAATAATCCTCACCAAATAGACTGATTTCAAAGTTTCCCGATTGATCCTCTATCCCAAACCTACCGTATGGTTTGCCTATTTTATTAACCAAGTGTAGTACGTTTGATACTACAGCTCCTATGGCTAATTCTTTACCTTTAATCGCATTAAAATCATGTAAATCCGACACCTTGCCGCGACAATAATTTTTAATTTCAAAGGCATAATCCTCAAGAGGATGCCCACTGATATACATTCCAATCACCTCTTTCTCGCGGCTCAATTGTTCGAGATTACTCCAAGGTTCGCAATAAGGCACAGCGGGCTCGGGTAAACTCACTTCTGATTCTTCGCCAAACAGCGATGCTTGTGAGCTGTCTTTCTTTTCTTGAAAATTTTGCCCGTATTTAATTACCTTTTCGATAAACTGCATGCCATCACCTTTGTCGGCATGAAAATATTGTGCACGATGCACGTTTGAAAATGAATCAAAAGCGCCACCCAAGGCAAGACCTTCAAAAACACGTCTGTTTGCTGAGCGTAGGCTAATTCTTCTGCTAAGGTCAAAAATAGAATGATAGGCACCATTCTTTCTTTCTTCAACGATATTTTCCACCGCTGCCTCTCCTACTCCTTTTAGCGCTCCTAATCCAAATCTGATATCCCCTTTTTTGGTAACGGTAAACTTACTTGACGATTCATTGATATCGGGCCCCATCACATTCAAACCCATTCTGCGGCACTCCTCCATAAAGAAGGCAATTTGCTCGGTATTGATTTGTGCATTGAGCACGGCTGCCATATATTCGGCCGGATAATGCGCCTTGAGGTAAGCAGTATGAAAAGCGACATAGGCATAGCAAGTGGCATGAGATTTATTAAATGCATAGGAGGCAAAAGCTTCCCAATCTACCCAAACTTTTTCGGCTATTTTGAGGTCATGCCCGTTCTTGGCACAGCCATCGATGAACTTGCCTTTCATTTGCTGCAACACCTCCATTTGTTTTTTTCCCATTGCCTTTCGCAACACATCGGCATCACCCTTACTGAAGCCCGCCAAACGCTGCGATAGCAACATTACCTGCTCTTGATAAATGGTAATACCGTAAGTGTCTGCCAACAAATCTTCGGTGATGGCAAAATCATATTTAATTTCTTGTAAGCCATGTTTCCTTTTTACAAAATCGGGAATGTAGGCCATTGGCCCTGGTCTGTAGAGGGCCACCATCGCAATGATATCTTCAAATTTATCGGGCTTCAAATCTTTGAGATGCTTTTGCATACCGTCACTTTCAAACTGAAACACACTGATTGTTTCACCGTTTTGAAATATTTTATAGGTCAGTGGGTCATCGAGCGGAATTTCATCAGGAACAATTTTCACTCCATGATTATCTTCTACAAGTCGCACGGCATCATTAATGATACTGAGCGTTTTCAAACCTAGGAAGTCCATCTTTAATAAGCCGGCCGATTCAATCACAACTCCATCCCACTGCGTAACCCATAAATCAGAGTCTTTGGCCACACTCAATGGCAGGTGTTCCATCAAATCGCTTGGTGCGATAATAACAGCAGAAGCATGAATACCGGTATTCCTCACCGATCCTTCGAGGTTGAGTGCTTCTTTAAGCACCGTTGATTTCAATCCTTGACCATCGTAAATGGCTTTGAGTTCTTTGATTTCTTCAATGGCCTCTTTTAGTTTGGTGCCGGGCTTTTCGGGAACTAGTTTGGCCAATTCATTACTTTCGTTGAGCGGTAAATCGAGCACGCGGGCCACATCCTTAATGGCCGATTTAGCTGCCATTGTGCCGTAGTTAATTATTTGTGCTACTTGATTTTTTCCGTATTTATCAATCACATAGTTCAAAACCTTTTCACGGCCCACGTCATCAAAGTCGGTATCAATATCGGGCATCGACTTTCTTTCGGGATTCAAGAAACGTTCAAACAGCAAATTATATTTGATAGGATCTATATTGGTAATGCCAATACAATAGGCAACTGCCGAACCGGCAGCAGAACCACGCCCTGGGCCAATTAATACGCCCATATCGCGACCCGCTTTGATAAAGTCGGCTACGATGAGAAAGTATCCCGGAAAGCCCATGCTTTTGATAGTGAACAATTCGAAATTGAGTCGTTCCTCTATTTCTGGAGTAATTTCTAAATATCTTTTTCTTGCACCCTCAAAGGTTAGATGACGTAAATATTCATCAGCATCAGTAAATGGCTCAGGCAATGGAAAATGGGGAACAAGAATATCTCTACTCAAGGTCAGTTTTTCTACCTTATCAACAATTTCACCGGTATTATCGAGCGCTTGCGGCACATCGCTAAAAAGTAATTCCATTTCAGCTTTTGTTTTAAAATAAAACTGATCATTAGGAAAACCAAAACGATATCCTTTACCTCCTTCCTCATCTGTAGCAATAGGGGTTGACTGTTTATCTCCTGTATTCACGCACAGTAGAATATCATGCGCATTCGAATCTTGCTGATCTACGTAATGCGAATCATTGGAGGCAATTACCTTTACATTATATTTCTTAGCAAAGCGCAGCAGCACCTCGTTCACTTTGTCTTGATCGGGCAGACCGTGTCTTTGTATTTCAATATAATAGTCTTCACCAAAAATATCGAGCCACCATTTAAAAATCTCCTCTGCTTCTTGTTCAGTTTTATTGAGTATGGCCTGAGGTACTTCAGCGCCAATACAACAAGTGGTGGCAATTAATCCCTCATGATATTTTAAGATTAACTCCTTATCAATACGTGGCCATTTGCTGTAAAGGCCTTCAATGTAACCCAATGAACAGAGTCTACTCAGATTTTTGTATCCTTCTGCATTTTTTGCGAGTAATAGTTGGTGATATCTTTTATCTTTAGATTCTTTTGTAAACTGTTTCTTAAATCGATCTTCCACCACATAAAACTCACATCCAATGATGGGTTTTACATTTTGTTTGGCTGCCTCTGCCACAAATTTGAACACCCCAAACATGTTGCCATGATCGGTAATTGCCATGGCCCTCATTCCATCGGCCGAGGCTTTTTTAAGCATTTTCTTAATGTCTGCCGCACCATCAAGAAGACTGTATTGTGTATGTACGTGTAGGTGGTTAAATTCCATCTTTTAATGAAGTTCAAAATTAGGTGAGCAACAAATTTAGTCCTTCTATCGGCTCAATCAGAAATTGTTTATAATTAAATTTCTCTCTTTTTACTTATCGTTGCAAAGCATTGCTATCAGCAATTTACGATGTTTAATTATGAGAATAGAATCAAGACTTTTTTTTATAAAAAACCATATTTTATTTTGTTTGAAAGATAATTTTTCTGATAAGTGATAGCCGGTATCATTCATTTTTAAATCCTACTTTCTATTTTTTTCTCAAATTATTGTCATAAAGAATGAATTTTAAAATCAGAACTTGAGGAATATTTTTTTAAGATCCCCGCAATTAAATCACTCCGGATAACTTAATGTCTGTTTGAGATAGCTAATTTTTTCCTAATAGTATCTTTTTTAAACACATTAATGAATGATATATCAATCATAAAATAAACTTTATATATTTAACGTATGTTTTTTCATACATTTATTTTTTAAATAAAAAAATTGTATCTTTGTGGGGTAAATGATGCATTAACTTTAAATATTACATTTTATGAATGATATTTCATACAAAAATTGGCATGCAATGAGCGATAAAGCTTTGTCGGAGCATATCGGAGCATTTGTTAAACATCATCGTATGCTCCAAAATAAAACACAAGAGGAATTATCAAGGGCGGCAGGCATCAGTCGATCTACCCTGAGTATACTCGAACGCGGTGAAACGGTAACGGTATCCACACTTATTCAAGTGCTCCGCATGCTCAATTTATTATACGTTTTAGATGCTTTCACTGTAATTAAAACCATTAGTCCAATGGCAATTGTGCAAGAAGCCAAAGCACAACGTTTGCGTGCACGCTCTAAAAAACAATCTAAGTAAATTGCAATATGACTGCAGCTGAAGTAAAAATATGGGGAGAGCTAGCTGGTGCCGTAGTATGGGATGATACCAACCGCTTAGGTACTTTTGAATTTGCTCCTAGTTTTAAAAAGCAACACTGGGACTTATCTCCCCTGAAAATGCCCTTGGGAAGCAGCCAAATGATTTTTTCTTTCCCTGAATTGCGCAAAGAACGATTTGCAACCTATGATACCTTTAGAGGATTGCCGGGTATGCTAGCCGATGTGCTGCCCGACCGCTTCGGAAATCAATTGATTAATCGTTGGCTTGCCGGCATGGGTCGCCCGCAAGATAGTATGAATCCGGTAGAAATGTTATTGTTTTTAGGGAGCAGAGGAATGGGGGCACTTGAGTTTGAACCTAGTAGTTTAAAAGAAAATAAAAATACTTTTCCTCTTGAATTGGAGAGTTTGGTGCAGATTGCAAAGATCATGATGGATAAACGAAGCATGTTCAAAACAAATATCATTAAGTATGAGGAGAAAGCTGTAATCGATATTCTTAAGATTGGCACCTCTGCAGGCGGTGCAAGACCTAAGGCGCTCATTGCTTACAACGAAAAAAATGGGGAAATAAGATCGGGGCAAACAAAAGCCCCCGAAGGTTTCGAACATTGGCTCATTAAATTAGATGGTGTGAGTGATGTGCAAGTTGGTGAAAGTAAAGGATACGGAAGGGTGGAAATGGCTTACTACTTGATGGCAATCGATTGCGGCATAGAGATGATGCCATCTACCCTATTGGAGGAAAATAATCGCGCACATTTCATGACTAAGCGATTCGACCGCATAGGCAGAGATACTAAACATCATATTCAAACCTTTTGCGCTTTGAAACATTTCGACTTCAACTTGGTTACAAGTTTTAGTTACGAACAACTGTTTCAAACCATGCGTGAATTGCGCCTCAGCTATGAGGAAATTGAACAAATGTACAGGCGAATGGTATTTAATGTGCTGTCGAGAAATTGTGACGATCATACCAAAAACTTTTCATTTATGATGAAAAAAGGGCAAGTATGGAAACTGGCACCGGCCTATGATATTTGTCATGCATACCGTCCCGACAGCGCGTGGGTAAGTCAACATGCCTTGAGCATTAATCATAAAAGAACCAACATTACAAGGGAAGATCTATTGCTATTAGCCGAGGCCGTTAACTGCAGAAAAGCACCATCCATCATCAACGAAATTAATGCGGTAGTAACCAATTGGAAAAAATATGCTTCGATAACCGGTGTACAAAAAAAACTCAGAGAGGCCATTGCTAAAACGCTAATTCAACTATAGCAGCTGTGGAGGTTTTGCTGTGCAACTTTTATCAATTAAAAAGATATCAACTTTGTAAGCATTACAACAACAACGTGTTTAAAGTATGACCACACCTGTGAATTGCTGCCCAATCAAAATAAAACAAATAAACTTCTAGTAGCGTAAGGCTTGCCTCAGGACTACTTTAGGAGTACACTAGTATGTTATTAATTTTATGGAATTTTAATGAATTTTTAGCATCAAACAGCACATAATTTTATTTACTTTGCAACGCGTATGGCAAACTTTAATTTTAGATCTGGAGGTTTTGATTTACTACCTGAGGTGGTAAAGAATTTACTCATCATCAACGGACTATTTTTTTTGGCAACTTATGTTGCCGGCAATCGGTTTGGAATTGATTTGAATCAAATTTTAGGGCTTCATTTTCCTGGTTCTACAAATTTTAAACCTTACCAAATCATCACCTACATGTTTATGCATGGCAACTTCACTCATTTGATTATGAACATGTTTGCCTTGTGGATGTTTGGCCGTAATATTGAAAACTACTGGGGAGGTAAACGTTTTCTTATTTATTATATCGTAACTGGTTTGGGTGCCGCACTGATACATTATATTGTGCTATATCTCTCAGATTTACTGCCTGCCTTGAATGAAATTGACAGACTGCATGCTGCCGGAGCAATCAACGATATAGATACTTACCGCACCGTATTATTCGACAATATTCCACCTGTGGTAGGTGCCTCCGGTGCAGTATTCGGCATTCTGTTGGCCTTTGGCATGATGTTCCCCGATCAAATGATTTACTTGTACTTTGCCATCCCAATCAAAGCTAAGTACTTTGTAATTTTATACGGATTAATTGAATTATCGGCAGGTATCTACAACAGTGAAGCTGACAATGTAGCCCACTTTGCTCATTTAGGTGGTATGCTCTTTGGATTTTTACTAATCAAATACTGGCAAAGAAATAGGTACAGATATCAATAAAAACAGAATGGAAGATAAAATAATTTTTGAATTAATCAACAAAGAAAAGAACCGACAACTTCACGGCATTGAGCTCATTGCATCCGAAAATTTTGTAAGTAATCAAGTCATGGCAGCAATGGGATCGGTGCTCACCAACAAATATGCCGAGGGCTTACCATCCAAAAGATATTACGGAGGATGCGAGGTAGTTGATGAAATAGAGCAGCTTGCCATTGATAGAGCCAAAGAGTTATTCGGTGCGGCTTGGGCCAATGTGCAACCTCACAGTGGAGCTCAGGCCAATGCTGCTGTAATGCTTGGTGTTATTAATGCCGGAGATACGATTATGGGTTTTGATTTATCCCATGGCGGACACCTAACACACGGCTCATCGGTAAATTTTTCGGGCAAATTGTATCGGCCAACCTTTTATGGTGTAGAGAAAGAGACGGGACAAATTAACTACCAACATATAGCGGCATTGGCGCAAAAAGAAAAACCTAGGTTAATCATCTGCGGTGCCTCTGCCTACTCGCGCGATATAGAATACAAGCGCTTTCGCGAGCTTGCAGATAGTATTGGCGCAATTTTAATGGCCGATATTTCTCACCCATCGGGATTAATTGCCAAGGGATTACTCAATAATCCTATTCCTCACTGTCATATTGTAACCACTACCACTCACAAAACATTGCGCGGCCCACGAGGAGGACTGATTTTAATGGGTAAAGATTTTGAAAATCCATTTGGACATAAAACACCGAAAGGAGATTTAAAACTGATGAGTGCTATTCTTGATGGTGCTGTATTCCCTGGTACACAAGGTGGTCCGCTCGAGCATGTAATTGCTGCAAAAGCAGTTGCCTTTGGCGAAGCTCTGAGTGATCAGTTTAAATCATACGGCATGCAAGTCATAAAAAATGCACAAACAATGGCCGCAGCTTTCATGAGCAAAGGTTATCACATAGTGTCAGGTGGCACCGATAATCACTGCTTGCTGATAGACCTTAGAAGTAAGCAGTTGACCGGTAAAGAGGCCGATAGCGTGCTAGGTAAAGCCGACATAACCGTGAATAAAAACATGGTACCTTTTGATGATAAATCTCCGTTTGTAACTTCAGGCATAAGAATCGGTACTGCAGCAATAACAACTCGTGGTTTGAAAGAAAAAGACATGGAAAAAATTGTAGACCTTATCGACAGAGCGCTGATGCATAAGGATAGCGAAACAGAAATTACGGCCGTTAGAAAAGAAGTGAATGCCATGATGGAAAGTTTACCACTTTTTACCTGGTAAATTGTCAACAATAAGTCTGTTGACAGTGCATTTGTGATGTGCACAAGAGCGTTAGCCCAACTAAAATTGATTTCATAGAACAATAACTGATATGCAAAGATTAGTTGTATTTAGAAAAGTTTTTTTTGTTCTGATGGCATTTTTGCTCACTATTCATTTAAGTTTTACGCTTGTATATAACTTTGAAATTGCACCAAAAGGAAGTAGAATTAGTTACCTGATTTACCGCTACATGTTTCCTTTTTTTAACCAAAATAACAAAATTTTTGCACCCGATCCTCCCTTCTGCAAACAACAATTGTTGGTGAAATATAAAAACAAAGCAGGCCTTTGGACACGCTACCAAGACCTTCAAGCAACCATGTTACAAACACATGTCGCTAATCGTTTGAGTTCGGTGGCCATGCCTATTAAACACTACGACTATATTTTGCGGCAGCTGAGTGATGCCAATACATATGCCGATTATTACATGAGCAACTACGCTGACAGCATAACTAACAGTGATTCACTCAAGCTGTTTTATCTGCAAAGAAGAGAAGGTTTTCAGGTGGCACATCGCTACTTTTCCGACATGATTAATCAAATGCCGAAGCGTACTTCCTTCGATTCGCTTCAATTCAAAATTGTTTTTATCTATCCTGAAAAGTATCACGCAAAAAAGTCGTTAGATATCAAAGCCAGTAGTATGACAATATATTTTCCAGCACTTCCAATTTTACCATCACATGCAGGTGCCAAGTAAATGGATAGCCGCCTTGCACACATGCATTGATTATCATTCCAACGCATTTGGAAGGGTGAATACCATTAAACTTTTCAAAGCTAGCATTTTATTTTTTTTATTCTGCTATACGCTGCAATTGCTGCCAGTGGCGCAAATGTTTTTTGGTCCTGGCAACTACATGGTGCCTTATTATAAATCCAATAATATTTTCCTTAAGCCGCTCAATTTGCTGGAAGGCACCCTTTATAGCAGCTATTATTTATTTTTTTTATATGGACTGCTAGGTAGCATACTGTCTTATTTCTTCCTTCCTTTTAAAAGGATAAGTTTGATTGTTTGCTATGTATTAATGATGAACATCTATCACAAAACTGCCCCACTTCAAAACGGAGGATTCAGTTTACTTACCATTATGGTGTTTATGCTCTTATTTATTAATGAAGAAGCAGAAAAGACAAAAAATCCATATTTACGCACCGCACAATTCAGTATTGCCAACATAGGTTTTATAGCCATGCGTATACAGGTGGTGATCCTTTACATGGTGGCAAGCTATTACAAATTGCAGGGGGAATCATGGATGAATGGAACAGCTTTTTATTACGTGCTTTACAATGATTTGTATTCACATCCAATGTTTGCAGCAACCCTAATTAACCAAACTATCTTCATCAAATTAGTGACTTGGTTTACACTACTTTTTCAATTATTATTTCCCTTATTGATTTGGATTAGAAAAACAAAAAAAATCATGTTGGTGCTGGGCATCATTTTACATTTTATGATTGCATGGGTAATGGGAATTGTTGACTTTGGGATTATCATGATACTGATGTATATCTTGTTTAACAGCGAGTCCTTTAATACCCGCCTGCTTCAGCTTTTCAAACGAAAATCTGTAGCTTCTTGATGTATTTGAAAACAACATATCTTATCATATCTTGTATCTGATAACACTTGTACAAAATAAATAGTCCAATTTTATTAAACTATATTTTGTTCTATGCTATTACTTTTGATTGAAGCAGCCGATTGCATCGGGAATTTTCAAGTATTCAAAATCTTTGCTATCAATAATTGATAAGCAGTCGGTTTGCCCTGACATTAGCTCACGGAGGGTATTTTTAAAGTTCAGGCGCGATAAATAAACAAAGCTACCATCTGTTTTTTCAATGTAGAAATCCTTTTCTCCTTCGGGCTCCAACCCGGCATCACCGAAGTTGCGGGCTGCACCAATTTTCCTTATAAACTCGTACTCAAAAAGCACTAATTTACCTGTTTGCACCCGATGCATAAATACCAAATCGTTTCGATGTTTGGTTTCGCCACGCTCGCATTTTTTGGTAAAATATAATTCATTGTTGATGCTGTACATTTTGATCTGCCACACATTGAATTTCTTTACAAATCCTTTCTCATCCTTTACATCAACAATGTGATAATTGTTGTTTGTGCCAATATCATAAGGTATTTTACCTTTAACGGTATCCCCTTCATTGGTTACCACATATCCCGGATAAAACATTTTTTGAGAAAATGACTTATTCCCTAACAGAACAAATATGGTTATCGTAGTAAAATATAGACACAGATATTTTTTGTAAATCATTTTAAATATTATATTTGAGTGCTAAATTAATTATTCATTTTTATAAAACACGTTCCATGAAATTTAAACTATTCTTTATTGCCATGCTTTTCGGAGTTGCTGTGAGTGCGCAGAATAATACTGCTGACGCCAAAATTGAAGCTGCATTATGCAAGGATTGGAAAATTGTTGCCTATGAAATGTTTGGTGCAGTGAATCAACTAGAAAGCAACGAAGTAAACGACCATATATTATTGAATAAAGACTACACTTGTACAATGGTGGAGCATGGTGTTACGCAAAAAGGAAAATGGTCAACCAACGGTAAAATGGCTTACATTGCTTTTATGCCTGACAATGCCAAATCACGAAGAGTATACCAAATCACATCAAACACCGGCAGCGAAATAAAGTTGACTTATCAAGATTCGGTTTTGGTAAAAAGAGTTTATCATTTGAAAGCCAAACAATAGGAATTTTAAACCCAAGTTAAGAGCGCGCAATGCGCTCTTTTTTTTTAACAGTCAGTGAAGTAAAAAAGTAGTTTTTGAAACTGGCGAAAGGTTATACCAAAATATGATTTAGATTATTGGTCATATTATAAATCAACTTGATTTTAAATGATGATATTAAAATCTCCGGTGCAAAGGAGTTGATATTCACTCATCAATTATTGCAATAGAACTTGATTTTTGCGGTTCTTATTTCAATTGATTTCCATCAATCACAGCTGACCATACAGCGGTCATTCCTCTGTTCATAGTCATCCAAATAGGTCTAACGATATTTTTGTGGGCAACAATGTTGATGTAATCTCCAAAGAAAACTGCCTTTGATGGGCTAAATGACCTCTCATTGACCTTAACATTGGTAAAGTGCTCTCCCCCGTCATCGCTGTATGCAAGGTATACATCGGTACGGGTATCCTTATAATTGCGCCTATCGTAAAACAAGCAATAAATTCTTCCATTAGATTGATCGATGGTAAGCCATGACATGAACTGCTGGGTGCGGGTGCTATCATTGTTCACCTTTTTTGGCTGCGACCATGTTTTGCCATTGTCGCTCGATTTCACCAACCAAACATCTGTATTATCGCTACCATTTCTTTGGTCGCTCCAATTCACATAGATAGTTCCTCTGTAAATGCTATTGCTCAAATCACAAGCTGTAATTGGTAGTCCATTACAACGATAGATACTATCAATATCATAGTTCCAACCACCGGGAATATTAGCAATAATTTTTTCTTCTTTGAACCATGTTTTTCCGGAATCGATCGACTGATTGAATACAAGACCTTTGGGTCCTGCCCACGCCACATTGATTGCTCCACTTGGTCCTACGCAAGGTACAGCACCTTCTACTGTATTATCATCATCTAGACAATCTCCCGGAAAGGCACTGATGACTTTTGCAGGTGTCCATGTTTTACCTTCATCCTGCGAGCTTGTAAACATAATTAAGGTTTTGTCTTCAGGATTTTTACTTTCATATTTATCAAACTGTGTCCATGTTACGTAAATGTTGCCGCTTTTTTGGTCAATTACCGCCCATTCTTTGTCTTGAGCTTTTTTACCGTTCAATCCAAAATAAGTATCGAGCTGCCAAGTCTTTCCTTTATTAACAGACTTTTGTGCAACAATTCTATCAATCCAATTACCCTTGATATAATCCGACAAGTGAAAATAATAAAAGTTTCCTTTGTAATCACTAATCATGCAAGGATCGCCATAAATGGTGTACTTAGAATTAGCGCTGGATCTTCTCCATGTTTTGCCGGTGTCTGAAGACATATAAACATTAGACAAATTAGAACCTGCAACCATATTTTGGGGTTCATTAAAATCGATGGCTATAGCTACCTCATTAGGCCAAAACAGACTATCGATACACACATTTTTAAATTGCGCCTCAACAGAATTATAGCTAACTAAAAAGCAGAAAAGCAAAAAAGTACTTTTTTGAATTGGGCAAATAGAAGATTTAAAGGAGCATTGGCGCAACATGGGTTATTATTTTTTCAGAGCAACACACGCCCAACCGTTGCGTTCCATTTGAGATAATAATTGCAATCCGCATTCTTTGGCTTTATCAACAAGTGCAGAAATATCGTGTATAAAAAATCCACTGATGAGCAATCTACCGTCAGTAGAAAGATGTTTGCAATATGTTTCCATATCGGCAAGCAATACATTTTTGTTGATATTGGCAAAAATGTAATCAAAGCTATTAGCGGGAATATGTTTGGCATTGCCATGTATCACAAGCACTTGTCGGCAATCATTAGCAATAAAATTATCCATAGCATTCTTATAAGCCCATTCCTCGTTGTCAATGGCTACTATTTTTTCGGCACCCATCTTTGCAGCTAAGATAGCCAATACCGCTGTTCCACAACCCATATCTAGAAGGCGTTTACCACTGAGTTTAAGCTTCAACATTTCTTCAATCATAAGCATAGTGGTATCGTGATGACCGGTACCAAAAGACATTTTAGGATCAATAACAATATCGAATTTAAAGCCGGCCGGCTTATCATGAAACGGAGCCCTAACAATACACTCCATACCTACCTTTACGGGATCAAAATTACTTTCCCAGAGGGCGTTCCAATTTTGTGCAGGAATTAACTGCTGTTTGTAACTGATGTTGCTTTCGCCCGGTTCTTTTAAGAGACCTACCTGATTAAGCATGTCACTATTAAAGTCCGCTTCTTGTATGTATGCCTGAACGCCCTGATCTGACTCGCAAAAGCTTTCAAATCCAAGTTCAGCCAATTGGGCCACAAGAATATCAGTAAAGGGGTGCTTGGGACTTACCAGGAATGTTAATTCAATGTAATTCATGCATAATAGAGATTAATTTGACAAATGATGCTGCTTTTAATGATGCCCCCCCAATTAACCCCCCATCAACATCTGCTAAAGCAAACAACTCGGCTGCATTGTCGGCATTGCAACTGCCACCGTATAAAATACTAGTTTGCTCAGCTACTTGATGATGATATTTTTTTGATATTTCACTTCTGATAAATGCGTGCATTTCTTGAGCCTGTGCCGGACTTGCTGTTAAGCCCGTTCCTATTGCCCAAACCGGTTCATAAGCAATAATAATTCGTGAAAAGTCCTGCTCATTTAGCTGAAAAACTTCATCGTTGAGTTGCTTACTCACCACTTCAAAATGATGCATTTGATTTCTATCGTTCAATTGCTCTCCACAGCACCATATTGGTGTGATACCATGCTTGATTAATAGTTGCAGTTTATGGAGCAATTCAGAAGATTTTTCATTAAAGATGCTACGCCTTTCCGAGTGGCCCACCAAACAATGCGATACACCAATAGATGCCAGCATGCCTGCAGAAACTTCGCCCGTATAGGCCCCTGCTTCGAATGAAGAGCAATTTTGAGCCGCTACGGCAAACCCTTCATGATGCTTCACCTGATTTTGTGCCATTGTTAGATATGGAAATGGAACGGCAAATATGTTTAAATGATTGTGAGCAACCCGCGGGCTGCTAAGAAGTGCTTCAGTGATGAGCGCCTCCGCTTCATTTACATAATGATTCATCTTCCAGTTGCCTGCCACAATTTTCAATCGCATAAAGTATAATTCTAATTCGAAAAGGTAAAAATATATTTTTTTTTATCATTCACATCAAGGCGGTGCATAAAAAGTTTGCAAATCATCCTTTTTTTTACTTACTTTTGTAGTTGTAATTTATACGCTAAAATGTCAAACATTACGCAAATAGAAACACTAACGCTTGAAGACATTTTAACCGATGTTGAAAAGGAAAAAACGCTCATCCTGTATAACGATGATGTGAATACTTTTGACTATGTCATTGATTCGCTCGTTGAAGTGTGCGACCATGATGTGGTGCAGGCCGAGCAATGCGCCTATTTGGTGCATTACACCGGTAAGTGTGAGGTAAAAAACGGCACCTTCGACCAATTGCAACCCATGCGCACCGAGCTCAGCCGCAGGGGATTAAGCGTAGCTATACATTAACCCAGATTGCTCATTAAAAATATGTAAACAAAAAAGAAACTGTAAATCATATTTTTACACCGATTACACTTTCAATTTAGTCCAATTACGGCTTAACCTTATTGGACTAATTTCAAGTAGTATCGGCATTAACCATTGCATATTTATTTTTTAACCCAAATTCCGCATTAGAAAATGCGGAATCGCTAAAACAGCTGTAATTCAATCCATTGGTT
>JBILUU010000143.1:0-7189 GCA_044370815.1 Bacteroidia bacterium | reverse complement strand
ATCAGTAGAAGTTACGCATGTAAAGCACTAGTGATTTTATGAGGGTAATCCCGCTTAGCAGGTGTTTTCAATCCATTGAACCAATGGATTGAATTACAGCTGTTTTAGCGATTCCGCATTTTCTAATGCGGAATTTGGGTTAAATTTTTCATTCAAAATTTTATTTCAATAAGAATGGATGTATTACCTTAGACAAAAATTTTAATTGAAGTCGTATGAGCATTCGCAGACCTTTCAACTTTAAGCAATGGATTGATGAAAACCGTCACTTGCTGAAACCTCCTGTTGGAAATAAAGTGGTGTATGAAAACACCGAATTTATTGTCATGGTGGTTGGTGGACCTAACTCAAGAAAAGATTATCACTACAATGAGAGTGAAGAATTTTTTTATCAACTTGAAGGTAATATTACGGTTAAAATACAAGAAAATGGCCAATCGGTTGATGTGCCAATCAATGAAGGGGATATATTTTTATTACCCCCAAAAGTGCCACACAATCCGGTAAGAGGTGCCAATACCATTGGTTTAGTGATGGAACGTAAAAGGAGAGATCATGAGAAAGATGGTTTGTTATGGTTTTGCGAAAAATGCAATCACAAACTGTATGAGAATTATTTTACTCTTACCAACATCATGACACAATTTCAAGAAACATTTAATTACTTTTACAATAATGATGCCTTGAAAACATGCACCAATTGTGGTCATAAGATGGAGCCTCCTGTACCCGTTGCAAAAAGCTCAGACACCGAAACGCATTAATCAGGCTTCATGCTAACGATAGATATTCATACACATATCCTTCCCGAAAAAATTCCGCATTGGAAAGAAAAATTCGGATACGGAGGTTTTATTCAACTTGATCATCATAAGCATTGTTGTGCACGCATGATTCGCGATGATGGTAAGTTTTTTAGAGAAATTGAAGACAACTGTTGGAGTGCCGAAAAAAGAATCAGCGAGTGCAATCATCACCATGTAGATGTGCAGGTGCTTTCTACAGTTCCCGTGATGTTTAGCTACTGGGCAAAACCATATGATACAGCTGAGTTAGGCATGTACCTTAACGAGCATATTGCCGATATTGTAAATCGCTATCCTAAAAAATTTATTGGCCTTGGAACTGTTCCCATGCAGGATACAAAATTAGCGGTGAAAGCACTCGAGGACTGTAAAAAGATGGGTTTAAAAGGTGTTCAGATTGGGAGCAATGTCAATCAATTGAACCTGGATGAGCCGCAATTTTATGATTTTTTTGCTGCCTGTCAAGAGTTGGAAATGGCGGTATTTATTCATCCTTGGGAGATGATGGGAGAGGGCAACATGCAAAAATATTGGCTCCCTTGGCTAGTTGGTATGCCTGCTGAAACAAGCAGAGCCATTTGTTCCTTGATTTTTGGAGGTATTTTTGAGAAGTTGCCAAGGCTGAGGGTTGCATTTGCTCATGGTGGCGGAAGCTTTCCATCAACAATTGGTAGAATAGAACACGGCTTTGCATGCCGTCCCGACTTGGTTGCCATCGATAATCAGGTTAACCCCAGAACCTATGTGGGTAAATTTTGGTTTGATAGCTTAGTGCATGATGAAAAAATGCTCCGCTTCTTGGTAGATTTTGCCGGTGCCAATCGTGTAGCACTCGGTAGTGATTATCCATTTCCTTTAGGAGAAAATGTACCAGGGTTCATGATAAAGCAAACCGATTATTCCAATGAAGCAAAGGCGCAACTTCTTCATGGTGCCGCTTTAGAGTGGCTGCAAATGAATAAGGCAAATTTTATTTAATTATATGAACTTACATTTTCGCGAAGCCGGTTCAGGGCAACCGCTACTTATTTTGCATGGTTTATTTGGCAGTTGCGACAATTGGGCTACTTTGGCAAAGCAGTTGTCTGCCCATTATCATGTTTTTATCATCGATCAGCGAAATCATGGTCAATCGCCTCATAGTAGTGATTGGAATTACACCATAATGGCTCATGATATTGAAGAATTTTGTCAACAGCATCAACTCGAAAATATTTTTATTGTAGGTCATAGCATGGGCGGTAAAACGGTAATGAAATTGGCTGAATTGTTTCCTCAAAGAATCAATAAAATGATGATTGTTGATATTGCTCCGAGATATTATCCTACACATCATCAAAAAATTATCGCAGCATTGAAGAGTCTTAATTTTGATGTCATTCAATCACGCAAACAGGCCGATGATATGTTAAATCAATCGATTGATGATTTTGGTACAAGACAATTTCTACTTAAAAATATTTACTGGACAGAACAGCAAAAATTAGCATGGAGATTTAATCTTGAAGTGATCGCTGAAAATATCGAAATTGTTGGTGAAGCTACACCTGCAGATGCCTCTAAAATATGTGAGATTCCATCAGCATTTGTAAGGGGTTCCTTGTCTGATTATATTACAGGTGCTGATGTGGAGCAAATACAACGTCTGTACCCCAATGCCACACTAATTGATATTGCTGATGCAGGCCACTGGGTGCATGCCGATCAACCCGCTGCGCTTTTGACGAGTATGCAGGAGTTTTTCATTTAATTAATTGATTTGAGCTTTCACTTTTTGGCAATCTTTTAATCTATAAGGTCAAAAAAAGAAATAATTCCAAATTCCGAATTAGAAAAGGCGGTATGATTTGTGTTTATTTTAGTCCACAGATTTTCGCGACAAATCGATCTGTATGAATCTTTCAGCAAATACTTTTGCAAAACGATACTAAAATTGCCTTAAGGCTGTAACTTTTATTATACTTAGTAGTCATATACTCAAACAATAAGCGCTAATTGATACTTTTACAAACTTTAAAAATTGATTATATGAAAACTGTCAAATTATATATGAGTGTATTACTTGTTCTCTTATTGCTGTTCCCTTTTATGATGAACGCACAGGAGACAAAACTTGAGAACTTTGATGAAATATCAATTGTAGATGATCTGGAAATTGTACTGATTCAGGGCGACAAAGAAAGTTATAGTATCGACCCTTCAGGTGAAGGAGTTGACGTGAAAAAGGATGGAAACAAATTGACCATCAAAAAACAACAAGGAAGAGAATCCGGTAAAATTTATCTCCACTTCATTAATCTTAAATGTATCAATATGCTTGGTGCCGGGGAGGTAATCACCGAAAAAGAAATGCAGGCCGATCAATTGAAATTGAATTTGATTGGTTCGGGTTCAATCAGGCTAGCACTAAGAGCTCAATCAATACAAGCTACTGTAGCCGGGTCAGGACTAATTTCATTAAATGGAACCACCAATAACCTTAATGGAAGCATCACAGGTACGGGCGATTTGAAAGCATCGCGCTTGATAGCAGAAAATGCGAGTATTGAGGTAACCGGCTCCGGAGATGCATCTGTCAATGTGCTGAAAAGCCTAAATGCAAGTGTGTTGGGAACCGGAGATATCAAGTATGTGGGTAATCCAGAAAACCGCAATGTGAATATTTTAGGCACAGGTTCGATTGCACAAACCTCCTTAAGCGCGCTTGATGAAGATATTGAATTGAGTATAAACAATGACATAAAAATTAATATGAACACAGGCAGCAATTTATCCGGTGATACCACTAGATTGAGTATTGGTGATAGAAAAATCATCATCATTGAAGATGATGACAAAGTTGATGCAGAGAAGAAATCTAAACGGAAAAACGAAAAAAATAAAGATGTAAAACATGTTTGGGCAGGATTGGAATTGGGCTTTTGCGGATATAGCAATAAAGTATATAATACCACACTTAGCAATGGAGGTGCCTACTCACTCGATTATTTCAGAAGCAATGTCATCAATATTAATCCTATCGAAAGAAATTTTAGAATTTATAAAAACTATATCGCCTTCACCACAGGATTAGGTTTTCAATTTAATCGATTTATGTTTGAAAACAATACTATACTCGTGCCTTTCAAAGATTCTATACAGGTGGTCGACAATAATATTAATTACAGAAAGAATATGTTAAAGGCAAGCTATTTAACGCTGCCTTTATTGTTGCAATTCAATACCTCCGACAATCACAGTAAATCTTTTCATATTGCAATTGGCGGGCAATTGGGTTTAAGAGTGGGCAGCCGTAGCAAGCAGGTGTATGATGTTGATGGGTCAAGAAAAAGAGACATCAATAAAAATAGCTATAACCTAAACCCTTTTCAATATGGGTTAACCGCGCGTATTGGTTATGGAGGGCTCAATATTTTTGCAAATTACAATCTTTCCGATATGTTTAAAAACAATAAAGGACCTGAGCTATATCCTTTCCAAATAGGACTTACACTGATACCGTGGTAAATAAGCCAAACAAGTTAGAGCGTGATGAAAGTCGCGCTTTTTTTATTTTAAAAGGATAGTTTATTTCGCTATCAAATAGCATAACGCTCAATCAAATCATCAATGAAAATTTCTATAAAAACTGATTAATGTCATTTTATTGATGACAATGTGCTAGTAATTTTGAATCGTAGTTTTGATAGTAATTTAAACTGCTTAACATATTCACTAATCACAAAACTAAACACCATGGAAATTATTGTAGACAAGCGTAAAAAGTTGTTAGAGATTAAAAAAGAATTTCAAAAACGTTTCCCGTATTTAAAAGTTGAATTTTATCTCGAGCAACATGGAGTAGGCGAGGGGTCGCCCAAGGGAATGACTTTAAACGAAGACCTTACAATTGCTGAAGTTCAAACCAAAGAGGCCACGGGAAGTTTTACACTAACAGGACTTACCACGGTTGCTAATTTGGAAGATGCCTTTACACAATGTTTTGGGCTGTCGGTGCAGGTTTTTAGAAAGTCGGGCAAACTTTGGATTCAAACCACTGCAACCGATCAGTGGACACTTGGCGAACAAAATAAAAACGCAATGCAACAACACGATGAGTTGAAAGAAGCTCCCGTTGACTCAATGGATAGAATGGAGTTGGAGTAATTATTTACCATAAAATAAAATACGATATGAAAACAATCCTCGTAGCTACAGATTTTTCAAATGCAGCCAACAATGCTGTGAAATATGCCGCACAATTTGCCGCAGCCACCAATCATGATATTTTTTTAATGAATACATATATCCCGAGTGTACCGCAATACAGCTCGGTGCATGCCCTCATTTCCGAGGAAACACATGATGAAACACATAGAAATCATTTAAAACTTCTTCATTTGCTAGAAAAGGTTGCTCCTGTTTCTTCAGAAACCTTTGTGGCAGTGGGCGATCCCGTAGCAGAGATTTTAAATGCAGCCAAAGTTAAAAAAGCCAATATACTGGTGGTTGGCACGCATGGTGCTACAGGTGTTAGAAGTGCACTTTTCGGGAGCAACACCAGTAAAATTATAGCAAAGGCCAACTTGCCTGTGCTTTCAGTACCTGCAAAATATCGATTTCAAAAAATTGATACCATTCTTTATGCTACCGACACTAAGAATACCATCAACGAATTGAAGGTGCTTATCCCAATCGCCAAACTATTGAATGCCGCGATCGAAATTGTATACATGAAATATGCTTGGGACAAAAATCCTCAAGTAAAAATAGATTTAGAGAAAAAAATCAAGGCTTTACGTTTTAAAAATATCACGCTGATTGAGCGCAAAGCAGGCATTGAAAAACCACTTACCGAACAATTGAAAGGATACATCCGTCAAAGAAAACCCCAAATGCTAGCCATGTTTCCTGCCGATAAATCATGGTTTGACAAGTTTTTTACGGGTAGCAAAACCGAGGATATTGCTTTTGAGTTAAAGGTGCCGTTACTTTCTATCAGAAAAAGATTGGTGGCTAAAGACTAGTACCTTTTTGAAATAAGTAAAGGGATTAAAATATTGACTTGATAAACAAATCATCTTTGGTTGTCTATGCCTTATAACGTTTAAATGATAGAAGGTAAAGAGCTAAACATTTGATTGCTCGTCAAGCGTAACAATAGTCAGACAAGCGTCATCTAGTTGGCATAAGTCAATGATTTGTTGAATCAACCCTTTGCCATATTTTAAATTTAGCCAAAGGATATTTTCGTAGCGCTCTTGCAAGCCGCCTGCCGGGAATAAATTTTCTTTTATTTTTTTAATTTGATTGATACTGATTTCATGCTTGTTTTTTTGCGCTTTTTCAGCTTTGTGTTCAAGCGTTTCAATTGATTTAATCAGCTTTTGCTGCTCAACACCAACACTTGCAACCAGTGTAGCATCAATCTTTGAAATATTATTTTTCAGTTCTTCGAACATATTGTAGGCGGCATTTTTTTCTGCACTAAAATCAATTGCATTTACACCTAGTTTATTGAGCAAACTTTCCACCAATGACTCTGCACTTTGGAAAAGCTCTGCTACCGATATTTTCAAAGAAGAAAGTTTTTCCGCTTGCTTATGATCTACCCACAGCAATGATTTGCGCAGAGCCAACATGGGATAAAAAACTTGGTGCGCATCAAAGGTTGATTTTAACTCTAACCAATAAGATAGTTCTCCGGCTCCTCCAATATAACAAAGGTTGGGTAAAATAAATTCTTGGTATACAGGCCGCATGACCACATTGGGACTGAAACGCTCGGGAAATTGATCAATTTCATTAATCAAACTATTTTTATCGAATGCTATATCTGTATCAAGTACCTTGTAAAGCTCATGTTCAACCACAATTCTCTTTCTCAAGTGCTCCTTCATGTAAAAGAAATTAATTTCCCTTGGCTTTACCTGAATTTTATCTTCCTTAATAAGTCCGCTTGTTACCAAGGTATGTATACTTTTGTTCACCTCTTTAAATGAACATTGGGTAATCATATCTTCTTTTACAATTTGCTTGAAACTATTTTTAAGGGCAATATCATCGGCATCGAGCACAAGCAGACCTTCATTCCCAAAAATGTTGAGCAGCATATCTCTTGTAGCATCAGAAAGGGTTTGATGTTTGGAGTAGGCCTCTTCAATAATTTGGTACAAGTCAATGTTACTGATATTATGGCCGATTGTTTGTTTTAGTAAATCAAAAAAAGGTTGTAATCCTTCGTTTCCAATTCGACCTGTTGCACCTTGCGTGGATGTTTGCCATTCAATTTTTTTGTTGAATAAGTGAATGTGATTGATCTCTTCAAAATCATGATCCTCAGAAGCCATCCAAAATACAGGAATAAATCTGTAGGTGCCTAATTCCGCTTGCAGTTGTCTGCA